>NC_013892.1:1207285-1509106 GCF_000027225.1 Xenorhabdus bovienii SS-2004 | reverse complement strand
CTGCTCCGTCTTCCCGAAACAATCCGGTGCTCCCGCCTTATCAGCCGGATAGTCCGCCTGAACCGGCACTGTCTGAGCCTGAAGCCGACGATCTTCACTTTGCCCGGACCGGGCTGGAGCCGGTCAGCTCAGTCTGGCACATTTCCCCGATGCAGGACGATATCGACCATCTGCAAAATATGGCGTTTCGCCTGGCGTTTGAACTGGCCGAAGTGATGGGCTGTGACCGTGATTTGCTGCCGGTATCGGATGAACGGTCGGCGGGATTTTGCCTGATTGACGGGCCGGATGTTCATCCTTTTTCGTGTTTATTGCACTCCCTGACCGGGGAAATCTCGACTGACCGTCATGAACTGACGCTGACTGCCGTTCTGCTCGGCACCGCCGGACGGGAGGCGGTGCCATTGCTGGATGACAGTCAGACCGTGAAGTTTCTGCGGCTGCTGCGGATTATCCGCCGCCTGCGTGAACTTCAGCGCGAAATGGTGCCGGAGATGTTGGCGATGTAGCGATACCGGTCCGGGGTGCCTGCTTTTCAGTGTGTTGCTCATTCATTGTGTTTTGACTGGCCTGATAATGGAGGAAGTGTATGAATCATTTATCGCAAGCGACCAACAGCCTGTTGTTGCAGTTGGTGATGGATTTGAAGAACGGCTATATCCGCCGTTGCGAAGCACTGGGGCTGGCACCCTCGGAGATGCTGATGTTACAGAGCCTGACGATTGAGGATTTGCATTATCTGGGCAACAGCCCGGTATCGGTGCTGAGTGTGCAAATTCATCACGCCAATCTGGCCCGCATCTTACATCAGGCGCGTATCGAACAGCAACGGATACAACGCATTGATCGGGCACTGGCCCTCAGCGGATCGATTGACCTGATGCACTATTTTTTTGGCCTGTCCAGTCTGGAGGTGGCGGCGCGCCGGCGTATTGCCGGTATTGCCGTGAAGTCGGGGCGGGTTTCGGTGCTGACAGAAGCGGAAAACCGTGACCTGTGGCAGCGCTGGCAGGCGGCAAAGATGAGGGATGCGGACAGTGCCGACGGGCTGGATATCATGATGGACGTGGCGGAGCATCATGATATTTCGCTGACGTCCGTCTGGAATGCCGTCAAAGAATGGCAGCAACAGGGTGCATCCGGATCGGTCTCTGTGAAAAAACAGGGATAAAACGGGTCATACAGGAAACGATGTCAGGAAAATTAACCGAAATCATGCCCGGCCTGCATGTGCCGGTAACGGCACCGCTGTCCTTTCGCCGTAAGGCGCAATATCAGGTGAAATGTTATCGGCGGGGTCAGCGTAATTACGTCCGGCTGAAGGAAAAAGGCACCGGGTATCTGAAAATCAACGTGGGGCTGTTCTGGCGGTTGTTAAGCCGTGATAGCGGGCAATCGTGGGAGCTGATGCACCACGAACGCTACAACAATGAAATTCGTAAATCGTAAATGTGACTGAAGTCGTGTCATTCTGCGCCTTGTGCAACGCCACAGGGTGCAGCCCTGACATTATTTTCACAGATTAACACCGGAGAGAAGGGATCATGATAAACCTGTCAGCAGACAGCTTAATTGCCCACACTATGGCCAAAATGAAAAGCCGTCTGGAACAACGCCCCGACGATGACGTTTCACAGCTGCGCAGTGGTCTGCTGTTTATGGGTAACATTCAGGATGCCTATCCCCGTCGCCTGTTACTGGATGATCGCCTGTCACCACTGGATAAAACGGGCTGGATGATGATCCGTTTGTATGCGCAACAAAATGAAGGGGCGGTTTTCCCCAGCTACGATGAATTGCAGCTGCTGCTGGCCTCGCCCTATAAAGGCAAAGCCTCCCGTGAAACCGTCAGCCGGGTATTGCTGATGCTGCGAATAACCGGCTGGCTGAGTTTATGCAAGCGTATCCGCGACGAGCATGGGCGGGTGCGGGGCAATATCTATGCGCAACACGATGAACCGCTGACCTGCCGTGATGCCGAGATTCTCGATCCTCACTGGCTGAATACTGTGGCAGAAGCCTGTCGCAGCAAAAACCGCACTATCAGCCAGACGGCACGGGAGGTACTGACTGACATTCAAGAAGATCCACTGATGCGTCATCGTCACAGTCATATCCGTTTGCTGGAAGCGCGGCTGAATGCGGTGCAGACGCCACAGCAAAGGGTCATGAGGCAGGCGCTTCAACAGGGAAAACAGCAAACCGAACTCAGGGAAATGAAACCGGGTTCGGAAACCGAATCCGGTCAGTTAAAAGGGCAGAATAAGCCGAATTCGGAAACCGAACTCAGCGTGAAATCAATGACTTGTCGTCAAACCACTAAACCGAACTGTTATGTACGTTCTTTCACACAGAGTGTGAATAAAAAAACATACGTAGATACACCGTCCGCTATTTTTCTGCCGGAAAAGTTATGCAGGCAACTGGAGCCGGAAGATGGGGGGATGCTGAACAGCCAGTTGCAGGCACTGCCTGCTGAACAGGCGCAGACTGTGTTGACTTGTCTGGATAAGGCGTTACAGGCAGGCAAAATCGGTAATCCGGTCGGCTGGCTGCTGGCGATGATGAAACGGGCACGGGAGGGAAAACTGTATGTGCAGGCTGAACCGGCTGTCACGACGACGGCGGCTGCGAAGAAACCCGTTGAATTCACACGGGAAACGGCGCGTTCTGTTCCCCCCTCTTCACAAGCCCATGTCAGCAGTGTAGTGAAAGATATTCGTCAGCGGCTGGCGCAGGCAAAATATCACCGTGATGACATGGGGTAAAAACCGGGTTGTGTTGCCCGGAACAACAATGATTAAAAATTATACTGGTGTGCCCGGGGCATAGGCGACTAAAAATTGTACTGCCTTGTTTGAGGCAGTCAAGTCTGAAAATCTACCGTATTGCCTGAGACAGCAGTGGTTGAAAATCATACTGGTGTGCCCGGGGCACAGGCGACTAAAAATTGTACTGCCTTGTTTGAGGCAGGCAAGTCTGAAAATCTATCGTATTGCCTGAGACAGCAGTGGTTAAAAATAATACTGGTGTGCCCGGGGCACAGACGGCTAAAAATTGTACTTTATTAGCCGGGCGACAAAGACGATAAAAATAATCTTTTCTACGATCCCGAAAAGGGGTCGTTTTTTCCTTTTTTCATAACTGATTATCTATTGAGTCGCAGACACCTTTCCCCTGATAGTCCCACAGACATAAACCGACCAAACAGGAGTTGCTCTTTATGTCTGAACCTGATGAAAAAACCGCACCGTCGCCCCCCCGTCGTGCCGGTGCACTGAAATCCACGTTAACCATTGAACTCCATACCCACTACGCCATCCGCCTCTGGGCAGGGCGTAAAAAAGAAGACGTCACCGGCCGCCGTCAATACCCGGACATTATCGGCATGCCGCAGGTAATTAAACGGGCGGGCACCATCAGTGAGGATGCGGCTGCCGATAACCCGTATGCCGACAGCTGGCTGATGAAACTGGAACAGGCCCTGGTGGCGGCCTCGGCCAGCCTTCAGCAGCGTATTGCCACCTTGCAGGAAACACTGAACGCCCTGCCGGCACAGGTGACGTTATCCGCGGTTTCCTCTGTTGAACCGCTGAATATCGGGGTCTACAGTCACTCCCCGCTGGGTTACCGCTGTGTCTGGCTGTTGGTCGGTTTCGACCAGCTGGCGATGAAAACCTTTCAGGCGTTTCATTACGGTTTTATTTCTCGTTCAGAGCGGGATGCGTTGCTGCATAACGGCAGTCGGGTGATCCGCCAGATTTATGGTCTGGTGCGTTCTTACCGCCCTCTGAAGGTGACCCGTGCGGATATTGAGGAAAAAACACCGGCTGGCCTTGAAGCCATTAAATGGCTGGGCGAACCGGACCCCGATATTCTGTCGGGCCGGCTGCGTTCTGATTTTTCACCCCCCCTGCGCACGGTGGCTCAGGATGCAGGGAGGGGGTGATATGCCACTGTATTTATGTGAAAAGCCCTCTCAGGCCAGAGATATCGCCCGGGTGCTGGGCGTGAAGCAGCGCGGACAGGGCTATCTCTTTGGCGACAGTATTACTGTCACCTGGGCTATCGGGCATTTGCTGGAAATGGCTGCACCCGAGCACTATGGTGAACAATTCGGCCCGCCGTGGCGCATGGAACCCCTGCCGGTGCTGCCTGTGCAGTGGCAATGGACTGTGAAGAAAGAGACCGCCGATCAGTTTGCGGTGATCAGACAATTACTGAAACAGGCCGACGAAGTGATTATCGCCACTGATGCTGACCGTGAAGGGGAAGTGATTGCCCGTGAACTGCTGGAGTATTGCCGTTTTACCGGCCCCGTCAGACGGCTGTGGCTGTCTGCGCTGGATGAAACCAGTATCCGGCAGGCACTGGCCGCGATATTACTGGGGGAGCAAACCGAACCACTCTGGCAGGCCGGACTGGGACGGGCACGGGCGGACTGGCTGATGGGAATAAACCTGACCCGCCTGTATACCCTGAAAGCGCAGGCACAGGGATTTGGTGAGGTGCTGTCCATCGGGCGGGTACAGACGCCGACACTGGCACTGGTCGTGAACCGTGATAACGATATCGCCCGGTTTGAGCCAAAACCCTACTGGCAGGTGATGGCCGCATTGCAAAAAGATGACATTAGCTTTCGGGTTAAATGGCTGCCTGCGCCCGACGATTGCGATGAAGAAAAACGCTGTATCCGGGAGGATATCGCGCAGAGTGTGGTTCAGCGTTGTCAGCAGGCACAAGATGCCGTGGTGACTGAACTCACGCAGAAACGGGAAAAAACCCCGCCGCCGCTCTGTTTTGATTTGGGGATGCTCCAGCAGGTAGCCTCCCGTCAATGGGGAATGGGGGCCGGTCAGGTACTGACGATTGCCCAGTCGTTGTATGAAATCCATAAAGCGACCACCTACCCGCGCACGGATTGCGGTTATCTGCCGGTTTCAATGCGGGAAGATATTCCGGCCGTGTTCACCGCACTGACCCGTACCGATCCTGCGATGAATGCCATTATCAGCCAGCTGGATGCCAGCACTCTCTCCCGAGTCTGGAATGACAGCCAAATCACGGCGCACCATGCCATTATTCCGACCCGCCACACTTTTGATATGACGAAACTGACCGCGGACGAATTAAAGATCTATCAGTTGATCCGCCACTATTATCTGGCGCAGTTTCTGCCCGTACAGGAAACGGATGTGACTGACGTGACATTCACTATCGGCGGGCAGGTATTTCAGGCGAAAGGGCGGGTCAGTGTGGTCACGGGCTGGAAGACGCTGTTTGCCGATGAAAAACAGGTGCAGGAGCAGGACGACAATACCGCGCTGCCTGCATTGAAAAAAGAGGAAATCTGCCCGGTACTCCGTGCAGAAATACAGCCCCGGCAAACCCGGCCGCCTGCGCCTTTTACCGAAGGTACGCTGATTGCCGCCATGAAAAATGCCGCTGCGTTTATCCACGATCCGCAGCTTAAAAAAGTGCTGCGGGAAAATGCCGGGCTGGGCACGGAGGCCACCCGGGCAGGTATCATTGAAGCCCTGTTTAACCGTCAGCTGCTGGCGCGAAAAAAGAAAAACCTGCATGCAACGCCGCTGGCGCAGGAGCTGATTGCCGGGCTGCCGGACGTCCTGACCCATCCGGGGATGACTGCGCTGTGGGAACAGTCTCTGGACGACATTGCCCGGGGCCGGGCCACACTGGATGGCTTTATGCAGAAACAGGCACAATGGCTGGCGCATTTAGTGGAAAAGGGCAAAACACAGCCGATCCGGTTTACCCTGCCGAAAACCCCGGCGTGCCCGCGCTGTGGCGGCCCGATGCAAAAACGGGCGGGAAAAACAACCCCGTTCTGGGGCTGCACTCGCTATCCGGCATGCAAAGGGATGCTGAACGCTAACGCGGTGACCGGCTCCCGAAAAACCCGGCGGGGAAATTCACCGGACTGAAAATGGGATTAAGGATTGACCGCACGGACTGGTGCTTTAAAAATCATGCTGTTTTAGCCGAAAACTCCCGTAGCCTGAAAGGGAGCGCATGATTGCGGTACATCTGCCCACCTTTGAAAGCAGATATTGTCAGTCCAGTGGCAGTGAAGGTTTTTTTATTCTTTATCAGTACGTCAGCAACGTATGCGTCTGACACCCGGCGGGAAAAATCATTCCCGTCAGGGGACAGGATTTTCTCCGTCACACCTTATTTTTTACCTGCATGGAGAACATCGAATGTCTGAGAACACCGCATCCTTAACCAAAAACGACTATTTCAACCTCAATATTAAAGGACTGGGCTATCTGAATAACATCCGCCATGTCAGCACTGCCAGCGGAACGTTCCTGAGCTGTGTGATCAATGCGCTGAACGGACCAGGTGATAACCCGGTTTATGTGCGTTTTGATATCACCGTGGTCGGCAAGGAAGCGACCAGTCTGGTCGGCCGTTGCCAGAAGGCGGTAGATGAGGATAAAAAAGTGTTGCTGGGCTTTACCTTAAGCAATCCCTCGACTGATATCTTTACCCTGAAACGCGGAGACCATGCCGGTGAACAGCGCGTCAGCCTGAAAGCCCGTCTGATTAAGGTTGACTGGATTAAAATCGGTCAGGAGAAAGTGTATCAGGCCGAACAATCCGACTCGATGCCGCCTCAGAACGGCATCACGCAAAAAGAATATGCAGAGAACTCTTTCTGATATTCCGCTGAGCTGCCCTGAACGTTCAGGGCAGGTCTTTATTAATGACCAAAAATAAAAGGATATCGTGATGAATGCTGCACCGATTGGGTTTCTGGCCCTGCAATATTGCCATAAACAACTGCCGTTAATCGTTTTGCGCCGCCGTGCGGGGTTTTATATCGGCACGATGGATGAAGGCATTCCCTGCTCTCGTGAGTCAGTGGAGTATTTTGCCCGACGTGAACAGGCGGAGTTTGCCCTGAAACAGGGACAATGGACACAACGTCAGTCAGTTTAACCGATAAGGAAATGGGTATGTCTTCACGTGGAATCAACAAAGTAATTTTAGTGGGTTATCTGGGGCAGGATCCGGAAATCCGTTACCTACCCGCCGGGGGTACCGTGGCAATGCTTTCAATGGCCACCTCAGATAACTGGCGGGATAAACAAACCGGTGAAATACGGGAGAAAACCGAATGGCACCGGGTCGTTATCTTCGGCAAATTAGCCGACATTGCGGCGGAGTATTTGCAGAAAGGGGCACAGGTCTATATTGAAGGCCAGCTGAAAACCCGCAAATGGCAGGATAACCAGGGCCAGGATCGCTACTCAACGGAAGTGGTGGTGAATGTGAATGGGTCGATGCAGATGCTGGGGAACCGTAATGAGCCAAAGCGTATGGCACCTCAACAGGTTGAAAATAAGCCGATACAGAAGCAATCCTCTCAACCAGTTAGCAGAGAAAGAAAGGAGATTCCTGTAGTACAAACCTCTGTTTTACCAAAAAAGGAAGAAGTAGATTGGAATGAGGAAATTCCTTTTTGAGTTACTTGAAGGTTATATTAACTTTGAGTTTTGTTATGTTAATTAGACTTTTATGCCCCATAATGGGGCAATTATGATTTTCACTTGGTTCTTGTTAATTTTTATTTATATTTTCAATTGTTTTTACTGGGATTAGTTTATAATAAGGTTTTTTATTCTGACATTTTAACTTTGAAACTTCCCATGAATTTTCTGTTTTTATAAAAGCTCTATATTCGTCATTCTCAAGGCTCATGTAACGAGTCGTGTTTCCTTCCGGCAGTATCATATATTTTTCATGGCAAAAAAAAGTACTTCTAGTCTCCATTGGAATAGTAACATCTATTATAGTGTTAATTGCTTTATGAATGTTTATATTGAAAAGGATGTAAATGATAAACCAAGATAAGAGTACTGGTATTGCTATTGGTGCGCTACTGTAATGTATTTCTTTTGTTTTTTTTCTTGTGAATGATTTTGCTTTTTCAAAAAACATTAATAATACAGGAGATAACCCTATAAATATAGAATATATTATCATTATGGAAATGATTGTTAGCCCTATAGTGGTTGGCTTTGAAAGTGTTGATTCATAACTTATATCAAATATTTCCGCAACAGTATTTCTTGAGTGAGAATAAAATAAATAGCTTAATAAAATCCATATTATTTTAAATGTGGTTAACAAAACAGAGCTAAAATTATCATTTTTTCTGTTTATGGAATTAGACGTGAAAGTTAGTATAGATATACATAAGCACAGAAGAAATAATATGAAAGTTGCTATTGTATCTGTTTGTGAGCTGGAATTTTCAATGAATGTAAAAATAAAACAAGATGTCAAAAAAAATAAAGATGATAACATCGAAAGGATGATGCTTATAGTATAACTTGATATTTTTGTTTTGAGTTTTATCTTTGGTAATGGACCTATTTTTCTATGGAATACTATTATTGCAGTGATAAATATCATTCCAATCCAAATAATGAAGGGTATTGCAGGTGATTTTATATAAAAAAATAGACAGGAGATTGAAATGTAAAAGCATAATATATGATAAATATAAACATATTTTGAAGGTGATATGGTTTTATGTGACATATTTTCTCCATGAACAAAATAAACTGTCATAAACGCAGTCAGGTATAGCGAGTATGCTTTCCATAAAATGGAATATATTATGAATTTTAACTAACTAGTAAAAAATCAATTTACCATATTCTTTTGTTTGAAAGTAGTAAGTTTTATATCAGTCATATTGAAGAGCCCAGTTGTCCTCATTAATTACTTGTAGTACTGGCTGCTTCTTTTGATGAATACCTTGATAAATTAACTCAAACTGATTACTAATTCGTCCCACAATATCGCTGACATAGTGTTATGTTAATAAATTGACAATTGTATATTTTAGAAGTATACTTCAGGAGCAGTTTGTGGCGGTAGGAGGGCCCCACGTAAAAAACAGAAACCTCCAAACAGAAGTACAGTGGCGGTAGGAGAGCCCCACGTGAAAAATAGATATCTCCAAACAGAACTAACTGCCAGAAAAAACCCCTGAATTGGGGTTTTTTTTGATCTACATAAAAGTGATCAGGATGAAATTAAGAAAATTAGATCAAGCTTTTTATGATGATAATACTCATCTCATACAAGCGCTTGATAATGAAGATGGAAAGTGGATATCAGGTAAAACCCGCGGACATGGTATTGTTGTAGTCAATATCAACAAATTAACTTTCGCTATCCCACTTAGAACTTCGATTAAACATAACGCAGCATATATTACGCAAAAATCCAACCAAAAAGGTGTAAAAGGAAAAGGACTGGATTACTCGAAAGCTTTATTAATCATCAATCAAAAGTATATTTCTGATGAAATATTTTTGATCCCAGCAGAACAACATAAAAACATCCAAGGGAAAGAATTTTTCATTACGAGAAAATTTGAGAAGTATGTAGAAAAATATATTAAGGCCGCTAAAAACAGGGACAGACATGTTCTTAATAGTCTGGAATATCGTTTTACTACGCTTCAAAATTACCATAATCAGTTAGATGTGTGAGTGTATTATAAGCAATTTATTATTGTGTTGAGCTTTATTTAAACAGCATCAGTAATTCAAATAATTCAATTTACTTGTAAAACTTACTCGTTCGATTATTGAATTAGATAACGTAATTCGTTAAAGTAGAAAAGCTATCGGCAAAATCCGATAGTCAAGGAATCTCACCCTTGCTAAGAGTAACCCACTGGTAGGAATTTTCTGCCAGTGTGCCTGCTATCGCACCTTCTATGGCGGTTCAGGCAGGGGAGGCTTCGGCCTCGCCGGAAGGTTACTCCCGGTTGTGAGATCCCTGTCTTGAATCGCCACCATTCAATAATCAAAAGAAGGGGAAGCAGGTATGACTATGACTCACACTCAGAAAGACTGGCACCCAGCCGAAATTATTTGCGCATTACGCAAGCGTGGTACAACACTCGCCGCCGTCTCCCGCGAAGCCGGATTAAGCTCTTCAACTCTCGCCAACACCCTGTCCCGCGCCTGGCCAAAAGGGGAATGGATCATTGCAAATTATCTCGATGTTCATCCCTCTGAAATCTGGCCGAGCCGTTATTTTGACCAATATGGTCAGTTGATTGAGCGTACCGTGCGTAAAACGGTTTCAGCAGAATCTTCAGATCAATAAGCGGTAACGTTTTTATTTCCTAAAAGGCAGTTTCAGTTGTTGATTGAATAAATCCTGTTATTTCCTGCACATTGGCGCTTTGATTGCCGGGCAGGAATAACAGGAATGAGAATAACCGTATTAATGGGTGTATTGGTCACTATCCTGACGGGTTGCAATGCCTCGTCAAAGCAACCGTCATCTCAATGTGCTCCCGAAAAAGCCATTTCAACAACGCAGCTCACGCGCAATATTCAGCCCGTCTCACCCGATATTTATCAACAAACATCGGAAGTCGTCCGCCACGGTCGTTATACCCTGGTAAGTACCGATCCAACAGCAGCACAGCGTGATCCACTTTCCCAATTGATTGAGGTTCATATCCCGGCGTCTCAGCATCTCACGGTAGCCGATGCCCTGCGTGACGTATTGCGCCAGTCGGGTTATCGGTTATGTACGCCTGAAAAAACCAATGACATTTTATATCGCCAGCCGTTGCCGTCGGTACATACGCAGTCAGGTTCCGTCCGGCTGCGCACGGCGTTGCAGTTTATGGCCGGTCCGGCCTGGCAACTGGAGGTGGATGAGGTCCAGCGTGTGGTGTGTCACCATTTACGGCCGGGTTATCAGCTTCCACAACCTCGGCAGGGAAAGCAGCCATGAGATTGCATCAAATCGGTCTGGTAACGTGGATAGTGCTCATCAGCCCAACATGGGCAGCCACACCGTCACCCTTAACGTCGCAGCAGGCACATACGGTGGAAAGCCAAAAGCAAACATTGAGAATACAGGCCGGGCAATGGGGATTGAACGCGGATGAATATCAGCGCTATCAGCAATTATTGAATGGGCCAAGGGGGATCCAGTCGCCGGGGCTTGACCCGTTGACAACCCTGGGGATTGAAGCGGAAAGTGAGGCTGACCGCCGCCGTTATGCCGAACAGTGGGTCAAAGCGGAATTTGTCCGCACTGAAAAAGAACTGCGTTTTCAACGGGAAGTGGATGCTGCATGGCAACGGTTATTTCCGGATGTGTTGCCGGTCAATATGGCGAAATCCGGTGAGGCAAAGGGGCGTTTGGCGTTGTTTGTCAAAATCAACGATTGCCCGCCGTGTGATGCCCGTTTAGCTGAAGTTCTGGCGTTAATGCAACCGGTTGACATTTATCTGGTCGACAGCAAGGGCAATGACGACACATTACGGCAATGGGCCAAAAAACACCGAATCCCTGTTGAGCGAGTGCGCAATCGGCAAGTCACCCTGAATCATGATGCAGGGTACTGGTTCAGGTTTGGGCAGGGTGTTATGCCGGTCTTATTGCGGCAGGAAGAGCAGGGATGGCATATCACGTTATGATAATGAAAGGGTTGCGCGTATTCCCCATTATCGGGATGCTCTGGTTCAATACCTGCCATGCGGAGCTGAATGTCATTGCCGATTTAGGCGGCAAAGATGCCTCGCCTTTTTATGAAAGCATTAATGCTGAGCAACGCGATGAGCCTGTGTCATCGGTGCAAAATTCCTCACCCGAAATGGCAGGTGAAGCGGCGATGTTGCCTGTCAAAACACCGGAACTGACGCCGGGAAAAGTGGCAAGCAGACCACTGCAACTGCCGGGAATTGGCGCACTGTTTCTGATTGGGGATGATCCGGACTCGCGCCAGTGGTTAAGCCAGAATGCGGCCACCTTGACGAAACTGCATGCTGTGGGTCTGGTCGTCAATGTCAGTGAAATAGCGGGCTTGCAGTCACTGCGTGCATCAGCGCCGGGTTTATTGTTGTCACCGGCTGCCGGCACCGAGCTGGCTCGTCGATTGCAACTGCAACATTATCCGGTGTTGATCACGGAAACTCAACTTTCCCAACAGTTGTCACCATGAGCCGCCGTTATGTGGTTGAAGCCCTGCTGCGTCCTGCCGTCGAGCTGAATACGGCGCTGGTCTCCGCCGTTGCCGCGTTTGTCTGTATCAGGGCACCCTGGGCCATCGCACTGGCACCTTCCGTCAGCTATGTGATGGCCGGTGGTTTTACTGTATTAGCGATGATACGCACATGGCAGGGTATTCAGGTCATCCGTTATCGCAGAAACCTGCGCCGCCTGCCACGTTATCAGATGAGCACCAGGCACATTCCTGTCAGTCACCGGCAGTTGTTTCTGGGCAGGGGATTTCGCTGGCAGCAGAAGCATACCCAGCGTTTACAGGATACCCGCCGACCGGAGGTCGAGAGATTCGTACAACCGTCCCGGATATATCAGTTTGCCCGCGCACTGGAGCGTCGAACTGAATACCGCTGGCCAACATTATCGGCGTTGTTACGTCAGGATTCGCCATTTAATCCCGTACGCCCGCTGCCTCCGGTGGGCGGTAATCCTGCTATCCACGGTATTGAGCCACAGGAGGCCGATGTTTTTATGGATCTGCGCGAGCGGGTCGGGCATACGCTGGTGATGGGTACCACTCGGGTGGGGAAAACCCGGCTGGCTGAACTGCTTATCACGCAGGATATCCGGCGCGGTGAAGTGGTGATTGTGTTTGATCCCAAAGGGGATGCTGACCTGTTAAGACGCATCTGGGCAGAAGCACACCGGGCCGGTCGCGGTAATGAATTGCTCCTCTTTCATCTGGGCTGGCCGGAGATTTCGGCGCGTTATAACGCCGTCGGGCGGTTTGGCCGGGTATCCGAAGTGGCTTCCCGTCTGGCCGGACAGCTCAGCGGCGAAGGCAACAGCGCCGCGTTCCGTGAATTTGCCTGGCGGTTTGTCAATATTGTCGCCCGTGCTTTGGTGGCTCTGGGGCACCGGCCGGATTACCAGCTCATCACCCGCTACGTCAATAATATCAGCGAACTGTATCAGCGCTATGCCACCCGAATGATGGAGGAAAGACAACCGGATCTGCTGGCGCAAATCAATCATTCCCTCAGCAAACTGAAAGAAAAAGACATTCCGCGCAATATGCAGGGGCAACCCGATGCCCTCCGGCTCTGGGCGATGGAAATGACGCTGAGTTCTGACGCAGGCAAGCAACTCTATGACCCGATTCTGGATGGTCTGCGTTCTGCCGTGCGTTATGACCGTACCTATTTTGATAAAATTGTCGCGTCCTTATTGCCGCTGCTGGAAAAACTGACCACAGGCAAAATTGCCGAACTGTTATCGCCGGATTACCTCAATATGACGGATCTACGGCCCATCTTTGACTGGGAGCAGGTGATCCGCAAAAACGGGATTGTTTATATCGGTCTGGATGCACTGTCTGACAGTGATGTGGCCTCAGCCGTGGGCAACAGTATGTTTGCGGATCTGGTCAGTGTCGCCGGGCAGATTTACAAATATGGGATGAATGCCGGATTGCCGGTTCGCCATGACGGGAAACTGGCGATTAATCTGCATTGTGATGAATTCAATGAACTGATGGGTGATGAATTTATTCCGCTGATCAACAAAGGTGGCGGCGCGGGGATGCAGGTCACGGCGTATACCCAGACCTCTTCTGATATCGAAGCCCGTATCGGCAGTCCGGCCAAAACCGCGCAGGTGGTGGGTAACTTCAATACCCTGATGATGCTGCGGGTGCGGGATAACCGGACGGCAGAACTGCTCACCAGCCAGCTTCCTGAAGTGGAAATCTACAGCAAGACGCTGGTATCGGGACATTCAGATATTGCTGATGTGGAACAGGGTCAGGATTTTACCTCTTCCACGCAGGACAGGGTAGGCACCGTCAAAACACCACTGATTACTCCCGCCGAAATGATTAACCTGCCAAAAGGGCAGGCATTCGCGTTACTGGAAGGCGGGCAATTGTGGAAAATCCGCATGCCTTTGCCAACGGGGGATGAGGATGATGCCCTGATGCCGGCCAGTTTGCAGCACATTGCCGAACAGATGCGCAGGCACTACCGCACCAGTGAAAACTGGTGGGAAGAGAAGGGATAGTTTCCGGTCATGGCTCAGTCAGAAAATCAGTCCCGCCCATCTTCCCAACCGCCCCGCAAGCATGGCCTGTTGTATCGTCTGTTATGGGAATGCCCGTGGCAGCTCATTGGCTTTGTGGTGATGTCCTGGCTATTCAGCCTGTTACTGGAATATCTCGGTATGGCTTTTTTCTGGCCGGAACAGGGTGCCGCTCACAGTCAGACTATGATGAAGGCAGAGCTTAATTATCTCTCCTCGGAATTTACCCGAAGTCTGTTATTGACAGAACCTTCACAAACCGTTTTGGCATGGCTGGCACAGGTTTATCAGTGGCTGTTTGTGGACAGTGGTTTTATGAACTGGGTTCAAGGGCAGAGGCAATATCAGCTCCATAACAACAATGATTTTATGCGTGAATTCAATACGGTATTACATGGCATATCGGCGCATTTGCAAGAATATTGGCTGGCCACGGTATTTATCACGATGGTGACGCTGATCCGGCTGGGGATCCTGCTGTTATCCGTGCCCCTGTTTGTAATGGTGGTGTTAGTGGCACTGGTTGACGGGCTGGGACGACGGGATTTGCGGCGCTACGGAGCCGGGTATGAATCCAGTTTTGTCTATCACCATGCCAAGCGAGGGATAAAACCGGCCTGCACGGTTCCCTGTGTACTGTATTTATCGTGGCCGGAGGTGGTGTATCCCACGGTAATCTTGTTGCCTGCGGCGATAGTGCTGGGCATAGCGATTGTGATAACAACATCCATGTTTAAGAAATATATTTAGACGCTGGATGCTGATGTGCAAAACGTTTTTTGTTTTGCACACCAGCGCCAGCAGACAAGCCGCTCAGCGGCGCGTCAGTCTTTCAAACTAATGCCGATACGTTGACGGCACATTCACCACCTGCGTCATCCATTCAAACCCGTCACACGCTTTACAAATACGGTTATCCTGCTTCGGGTCAAAATGGTAGTGATGATGCGAGATATCTTCACAATACCCCACAAACGGCTGATCGATACGATGCAGCTGAATAGCCGCCGCCTGCTCTTTGGCAGCAGGGAAAAACGCGCCGCCGACTTCGGCAAACAATTCGGTATCATCCTGTTGTGCGCCACAGTGTTCGCAATGGTTTATCCAGTGCTGCCGGCGCAGCCGTTGGCTGACGGCTTTGCGCAGAGTGTGATGAAAGCCGGGCAGTACGCTACGCACGAGAGAGGGAATATCAGCGATATAAAACAAAAATGCCGGGCTGTCCTGCTCGGTATAATCAACTTCTGTGCCGGGTTCATCGCCGTTATCCGCTTCCAGCAGTTGGTGCCCGGCTGGCAGCATAAACGCGGTCACCGTGGTGTGTTCATGACAGTGCGGGCAGGTCGTCCGGGTCTGGGCGAGATACCAGTATTCAGCGTGCACATTGTAGAACGGCAACCAGTTCATAAACGGCGTCGGGTCAACACTGTTATCGATATACCAGATTTGGGCGGCGGCATCCCAGTGTGCACCCAGCTTCCGTGCCTGCTCGTATTCATCATCGGGGACGTTTAAATCAATCCGCAGCATGTGTTTTCCTTCATTCTTAAATCGTTAACCAAATAAATTAGTCAGACTATTTAGCTAATTTTCACCAAAGCATAAAGAGTTTATTGCTGATCTGACCTAAAAAACCCCGCATCCTCGGCTTCCTGAAATCCATGATGAGGTGCGTGTTGATGCGTGGTGACTTTTCTTTGTCCCGTTCTGTCTGTCTGCTGGGGTTGACTGTGCTGTGTATGCCGCTTGCGCAGGCGGCCGAGAAAGACGAACTGGCGAGTGCAAAAAATCTGATTGAGCAGGTGCAGATGGCGCTGGAGCGTGCAAACCTCGCCGAAAAGCAGGCTGACACCCCAACCCGCCCTCGCTATGACTTTGATTACCTCCGTATCAAAGCGGATCTCAACACCATCAAAGCCGGTATCGATCACTATCTGACCCCTTCCCGCGCCCGGCAGCAGGCGTCAGGCACGCTATCCGGTCATTACCGTCAGGAACATCCGCAATGACGGAGGCACAACGCACTGCCTTTACCGTGGCCTCGGGGCATTTTGATATCACTTTTCTGTATCTGGTCTGCGTCGGATTTTTCCTGGCCACCCTGTTTCTCTGGGCGGCCTGGGCCGCAGTGGATGTCTGGCACGGCTGGGCGAATGAAAAAATACGTAACCAGACCATCAGCCAGTTTGCCCTGCGAACCGCCCTCTTACTGGTGGTCGCGGTCTGGATGTTTGCCAGCTGATGCAACGAACATAATGAACAAGGAATGGATTGAACATGAAGCCAATTTTTACCGTTTGCCGTCGTATCAGTATGCACCTGATAACCAGAATAAGTACCTTTCTTTTGCTGTCGGGTCTTTCCTGTCAATCAGCCCGGGCCGATTTGCCGGCTATCGAACCGCCAAAAAGTGGCGGCGGGGGCGGATTACTGGGACAGGTGAAAGGCTATGCGCAGGATGGCATTGTGATTGGCGGGCTGATCCTTTCGGCCGTCGCGTTCTTTAAGGTCGCGTCGGCGGCGGTTGAAACCTTCTCCGAAGTGCGGGACGGCAAAGCCACCTGGACACAATTCGGTTCTATCATCGTAGTCGGTGTGGTGCTGTTGGTTGCGGTGATTTGGCTGCTGGCGAAATCGGCCGGCATTATTTTTTAAGGTGCAATTTATGCAGACGATCCCTTTCCTGCCTGATCGCTTAAATGCCGAACCGATCGTATTCCGGGGATTCACCACACCGGAAATGGGGCTGGCCGCTTTGCTGGGGCTGGTGTTCGGGCTGATGGTGAGCCTTCCTTTTATCCCGTTAGCCGGCTGGGTCATGATACCGACGGGTATGCTGTTCATGCCCTTGTTATTGATTAGTTTTGGTGGGCGCTGGCTCGCGCAGCTTAAGCGCGGCAAACCGGAAAATTATCTCTGGCTGACGCTGGAAGAGAAAAAACGCCGGCTGGGTATCGGTGATCAGGCATTGATTATTGCGGCTCAGGGCTGGTCGTTGCGCCGAAGCAGGCTGACTCATCGTAACGGGAGCCTGCGATGAGCCGGTTTCGTCATGCGCTGAAAAACCGTGACCAGCATATCCTGACCCTGCGGCTTGCCTGCGGGGTGCTGGTACTGGTCTTGCTGATCACGCTCACGGGCTGGATGGCCTCACCGCGCAATCTTACTATCCATAATCCGCCGGACTTACGCAGCGGCAGCACCCGCCCGTGGTGGGAAGTCCCTGCGCCGAGTGTCTACAGTTTTGCCTTTTATCTTTTCCAGCAACTGAATGCCTGGCCGAAAAACGGGGCACAGGACTACCCGGCCAAAATTGCGGCCTTATCGTCTTATCTGACCCTCGCCTGTCAGGATTTTTTGCAGGCGGATGCTAAAACCCGGGCCGACAGTGGTGAACTGCTCGACCGGGTGCGGGTGGTGTATGAAATTCCCGGCCGGGGCTACGGGGCGAAAAGTGTAACGGTGCGTAACCGGGATAACTGGGTGGTGCGGCTGGATTTGGTGGCCGATGAGTATTATCACGCCGAGCCGGTCAAACGGGCGCTGGTGCGCTATCCCCTGAAAGTGGTGCGCTGGGAGGGCGATGCGGAGCGTAATCCTTTTGGGCTGGCACTGGATTGTTACGACGGGATGCCACAGCGACTGGAAGCGATGCCGCAACCTTTGGAAGAGAAAAAGGGGGTGTTCCAATGAAAAGACATCCATCTTGCTTTTCTGCCTGTTTTTGGCCGGGACTGGTCAGCCTTTTGTTGTTCAGCCTAGGGGCAAAGGCTGATGAACTGATGAAATGGGAACGCATTCCGTTACCGGTGACGCTGAAAGTGTGTCAGGAGCGAATTATTTTTGCTGACCGGAATGTCCGTGTTGGTTTGTCCCCGTCACTCAGCGATAAATTGCGGGTGCAGAGCGCAGGCGGCGCGGTTTACCTGAAAGCCAGTCATGCCTTTTCGCCAACCCGCCTGCAATTGCAGGACAGTGAAAACGGCGAAATTATCTTACTGGATATCACCGCTACCAAAACGGGGTCAACGGAACCCGTCCGCATTCTTTATCCGGATGAAAAAAGTTCTGCCCCAAAAGAGGGTGCACAGCTTCAGAGAAAATCAGTACCTTCGGCTCCCGTGCCTGTGGTATTAACCCGCTATGCCGCGCAGCAGCTGTATGCCCCGCTGCGTACCGTTGAGCCAGTTACGGGTATCCATCCGGTCAGTCTGCATTTACCCGTATCCATCACGACACTCTATCCTTCAGAACCGATTGCGGTTTCCCCGCTGGCTGGCTGGGGCGTGCAAAATTACGCGGTGGTAGCCCTGAAACTGCGTAATACGGTCAAACGCAACATCACGCTCGACCCACGGGCCTTGCAGGGGAAATTTGTCTCGGCGACGTTCCAGCATCGCTGGCTGGGTGAAGCCGGGACACCGGAAGACACGACGGTGCTGTATCTTGTGACGACAGGACAGCCGGAGAACGCTTTTCTGCCTGAGCCGATAGCGGTGAAGCCGGGAGGCCGCGATGCAGGTTAAATCCAACAGTCTGGTGAAAATTCTGGTGCCGGTGGTGCTGATGGTTGGCGGATTTATCGGCATCAAAAGTTGCAGTTCAACCGACACTGCCCCGCCCGCTACGCCGCAAAATAATGCCCTGGCCACCCTGTCACCGGAGGAGCTACAGGCGCTGGGTGTCGGCGGTGATACGCCGGAAGATACCTTGCGTACGCTGGTGGGAACACTCAATAAAGTGCGGTCAGAGCAGCAACGCTTAGGTCAGCAGAATGCCGATATCCTGAAAGAAAATGACCAGTTAAAAAATCAGCGTCAGGATGTCGCCGGTCAGATAGACGCGGCGGTGGCAGCTATCCGGCAGGACGATGAACAGCGCCGGCGTGAATTACAGGATGAACAGCAGGGATTGCTGGCACAGATTGATTTACTGACGGAACGCTTAAATTCAGCGCCTTTGTCTGCGCCGGACAGTCCGATACCGCCTGGGTCGGGAAGTATTCCGTATTCTGCCAATGCAGGCACAGGGCAGAATGAACTTATCTGGATAGCACCCGCCGATGAAAAGCCCGCAGACATACAAACCCCCGGCAGTGGAAAAGCCACGGCACAATTCCCGACCTCATTTTTAAGTGAACAGTCAGCCGCCGGGCAAAATAAGCCCCAAAGCCCATCACTTCAAAACCCATCAAAGGAAGAAAATGAAAAGCCGGTCTATACCCTGCCTGAAAATGCCACGTTAGTCGGTAGTCAGGCCATGACGGCGTTATTAGGTCGGGTGCCAGTTAATGGCACAGTCACCGACCCCTATCCGTTCAAAATCCTTATCGGCAAAGATAACCTGACGGCCAACGGCATTGAACTGCCGGAGGTGGAAGGGGCGGTGGTATCCGGCTCTGCCAGTGGTGACTGGACGCTTTCCTGTGTGCGCGGTCAGGTTAATTCCATCACGGTTGTTTTTCAGGATGGCACGGTGCGTACCCTGCCGGGCAGCGGGCAAAACAACAATACCAGCGCGAACGGCATCGGCTGGCTGTCCGATGAAAACGGCATTCCCTGTATCAGCGGTGAGCGCAAATCCAACGCCGCCACCTATCTGCCGACCCTGTTTGCGCTCTCGGCCATGAATTCGGCTGGCGATGCCCTGAGTGAAAGTCAGCGTACTGCTCAGACCAGCGGCACAGGCGGTATCACCACGGCGTTAACGGGCAATGCCGGACAGGCCGCATTAGGCAAAGCGATGTCAGGTGGCATGAATGACCTGAGCGAATGGCTCAGACAGCGCTACAGCCAGACATTTGATGCGGTTTACGTCCCGCCCGGTGCCCGGTTAGTGGTGCATATCACACAACGCCTGGCAATTGATTACGAAGTGAAAGGACGTAAGGTGCGCTACGGCGTGAGTGAGACCGCCGAACGTGATAATCAGGAAGCATTAGATTAATGGAAAAGATCCCTTCTCAGTGGATATTCAGTGCGGGTTCCCCGTATTGCCTGCAAGTGCCGGTGACGTCACTGGCTGAACCCACACGGGTGCAGCTTTACTGGCGTGCGGTGCGTAAAAAAGAGTGTCGGTTGTATCTCTCAACCGACAGAGAATGTCAGCCGTTGAGTGACGGTGATTTTACTGTCTTCCGCCTGACGGAAACCCAGTGGCAGGCAGTGGTGGACGGTAAAATCAGCATGGCGCCTGAACAGTGGGTGCCTTTGCCTTTTACCTTATCAGAGCTGGCGGTACACCCGGAATTTGCCACGTTTACCGTCCTTGGCACCCCGGAGGCCGCCGTATGCGGAAAATAAAATATTATTGGCTGTTGGGGTTGGCAGGGCTATTAGTCGGATGTACCACTTCGAAAGACGCCTTACTCCCTGCCGGAAAGCAGACAGTACTGGCAATGTGGCAGGGGAATAAGGCAGGTCATGCCACCGAATCGGCAAGGGAAACACTGCGCCGTTCTTTAACTGTATCTGAACGGCTCAGGGCTCTGGAAGAACCTTATCATTACAGCCGTTCAGCCGCGCAGGAAATCAGCCAGCAGTTTCCCCGCTTACCCAATCCCGATATGGTGATGTATATCTTCCCCCATCTGGTTGCCGGCAACACGCCGATACCGGGCTACAGCACGGTATTTCCGTTTTACAGCCAAGTACAGTATGCCCTGCCGGGTGAACGCACGGAGGCACTGTAATGGAAAAACTCAAGGCACTGAACCGCCCCGGCAAGCTGCGTGAAGCGGATGAAGCCGCCATTTATCAGGCCAATCCTTCTATTATTGATTACCTGCCCTGGGTGGAATATCTGGAAAAAGAACAATGCCTGCTGCTGGATGACGGGATTTCCGTTGGCGCGGTCTATCAGATTGAATCCATTGCCACCGAAGGCCGTCCCGCTGAGCGGTTGACTGAAATCCGGGATCAACTGGAAGATGCGATCCAGGACAGTCTGGAAGAAGATGATATTTCGCCGTGGGTGGTGCAGTTTTTTTGTCAGGATGACGATGATCCTGCTGACTATCTCAACACCTTGCGGGGCTATGTGAAACCCTGGGCACAGGGAACACTGTTTACTGACGCCTTTCTGACGGAATCAGAGTATCACCTGAACAGCATTGCCCGGCCTGACGGGATATTTCAGGACAGCTTAATCACCGGGCAACCGTGGCGGGGCCAGCAACGCCAGACCCGTATGGTGGTTTACCGGTGGCTTCCGCCCACGCGAAAATCCCGCCATGACAGCCAAACTTTATCGGCTGTTGCCGCCCTTAATCAGGTTTGCGAGCGGCTGGTCTCATCACTGGCTTCTGCCGGTGTGATTGCCCGCCGACAACATGGCGGGCAGATCCACCGTTGGTTGCTGCGTCATTTTAATCCGGCGCCGGACTGGGGGATGGCAAAAGCCGATTTTTACCGTACCGTCAGTTATGAAGCCCCTATACAATCGGATCTCCCCGTCAGTAATGACTTTGCCGAAAGCCTGTGGTTCACCCCGCCGGTGTCTGATCCCGACGCGGGCGTCTGGTGGTTTGACGGGTTACCGCATAAAGCGGTGCTGGTTGAGCGTCTGCGCCGTCCGCCGGAACCGGGGACACTGACAGGCGAAGTGAAACGGGGCGACAATATCAATGCCCTGATGGACATGATGCCGGCAGGGACGGTGGTTTCGCTGACCATTGTGGCGCAGGCACAGGACAGGCTGGAAGAGGATTTTACCCGGCTGACGAAAAATGCGGTGGGAGAAAATACTGAATCGCTGCGCGTCCGGCAGGATGTGCAGGAAGTGAAAGAACTTCTGGGGCGGCGGCATAAATTGTACCGCAGTGCGCTGGCCTTTCTGGTGAGGGGCAAGGATCTGGATGATATAAACCACCGGGTGCATCAATTATCCTCCACCCTGCTGACAGCCGGATTACAGCCCGTCCGGCCGGAATTCAGTGTGTCACCGCTGAATGCCTACTTACGGGCACTGCCGATGTGCTTTAACCCGCAGAAAGACAAAAAACACGGGTACAGCCGCCTGACCTGGGTACAGCATCTGGCCGGGTTATTGCCGGTGACAGGCCGTTCGACCGGCACCGGGCATCCGGGGTTCAGTTTTTTTAACCGGGGCGGCGCTCCATTGACCTTCGATCCGATGAACAAACAGGATCGCACCCAGAATGCCCACTTATTGCTGTTTGGCCCGACAGGCGCAGGCAAATCCGCCACCCTGTGTGCCGCGCTTATCCAGTTAATGGCGATACACCGACCGCGCTTGTTTATTGTCGAAGCCGGTAACAGTTTTGGCCTGCTGGCCGATTACTACGAAAGCCTGGGGCTGACCGTCAATAAAATCGGCATCAGGCCGGGCTGTGGGGTCAGTCTGGCCCTGTTTGCCGATGCCCATCAGCTGTTGCAACTGAGTCCCCGGCAATTGCGCATTAATGAAGCCGATATCCCCGATACCGATGAACAACAAGAAGATGAGGGGGATGAACAGCGCGATATCCTGGGCGAAATGGAAATTGCCGCCCGACTGATGATCACCGGTGGTGAGAAAAGAGAAGAAGAACGCCTGACCCGCTCTGATCGCGGTTTAATTCGTGAGGCCATTATGATGGCGGCGCAGACCAGCTTTAACGAGAAACGCCAGATGGTGGCCTCGGATTTACAGAATGCCCTTTATGCCATCGCCCGTAATCACCGGCAGGATGAACACGGCCAGCCGTTAATCACCGCTCACCGACGGGCACGGGCAGATGAAATGGCCAGCGCCATGTCGATGTTTACGCAGGGGTTCGAGGGTGAACTGTTTAACCGTCCCGGTACGCCGTGGCCGGAAGTGGATGTCACCCTGATTGATTTGGGCACACTGGCACGGGAGAACTACTCGGCGCAAATGGCACTGGCGATGGTCTCGCTGATTAACAAAGTCAATAACCTGGCTGAACGGGATCAATATCAGGATCGCGAACTGCAACTGGTGATTGATGAAGGGCATATCACCACCACCAATCCACTGTTATCACCCTATATGACTAAAGTGGTCAAAATGTGGCGTAAACTGGGGGCCTGGCTGTGGCTCGCCACCCAAAACCTGGCGGATTACCCCGATACTGCTGAAAAGATGCTGAATATGGCTGAATGGTGGCTGTGTCTGACCATGCCACCCGATGAGGTGGAGCAAATCGCCCGCTTTAAGAAGCTGACCGAAGAGCAGAAAGCGGTGCTGCTCTCTGCCAGTAAATTACCCCGTTGTTATACCGAAGGCGTGGTGCTGGCAAAGAAAATCGAAGCCTTATTCCGGGTTGTACCCCCGAGCCTGTATCTGGCGCTGGGCATGACAGAAAAAGAAGAAAAAGCCGAACGGCGGGCATTGATGCGGGAACATCAGTGCAGTGAACTGGAAGCCGCTGTTTTGGTGGCCAGAAAAATGGATATCGCACGGGGATTAAAGGTTGATTCCGGTTCTGTATGAACAAACAAGTCATTGATTATATTTTGTTATGGAATGTATCTAATGCCTTCATTTTTCACTACCTTGTTTAGGGAACCTCTAAAAACTCTCAATACAAAAAATAAGGTCAATGTTGCACTCATCAATAAATGACCTTATTGTGTATGACTTTTTCTTGCTTTTTCAGGGGAAAAAATAAACTCATCGCTTTTTCATCACATACCGAAATTAAAAGGCATGAAGGCCGGATTTTCCAAAATAAACCAAACGTTGCAAATCATAACAAGTGGCCTTCAGAATCATCGCAAAATTGGCTCGCAGCCGGCCTACCGTTCGGATGAGTTTGTCACCCATCTGGGAGAATGAACCAAAGATATGTTCTACCCGTGCCCGGGTTTTCGCTATTTTCTTATTTCGTTTTTTCTGACAGGCTGATAATGGTTTCTTTCGTAACGCTTTTCTCTGAATATGAACACGATAGCCCTGTTCCTTCAGTGCGTGTTCACGCATCTGGCTGGCATACCCTTTATCCGCATAAATGTCCCGGCTTGTATTTGACCGTTCCAAAACGGCTTCAAAAAACTGGCTATCATATGCGGAGGCGGTTCCTGTCGCGATGTTGCGAATCACTTTATATTTTGTATCGACATTAATGGTAAGTTTATAGCCAAAATAACTTTTACCGTGCTTTTTCGTCCAGGTTGCCGCGGTATCTTTCTGGCATCGTTTTTTTTCGTCCAGTTATCAGGGGTTTTACCCTGACGAATTTGTTCATTCTCTTCTTTCTTATTGTGTTGCTTAGGAACCGGAATCAACGTGGCATCAATGAGTTGGCCACCTCGAGGAATGAATCCCTGTGCCGAAAGCTGATGCTTCGCTTCTTCAAACAATGCCCTGGCCCCTTCCTGCCCATCCGTTTTTCGAAATACCAAATCGTGTTACGGTCTGGAATATTAATGACATCGGTCAAGCGACAAAAACGTTGCCAGCTCATTCGGTCAAGCAGTTGATATTCCATCTTTTCATCAGAAAGATTATGGAAATGTTTCAGGATAATGATGCGAACCATCACCTCAGTCGGGAATGGCGGGCGTCCGCCTTTGGGAGAAATAATCCGTGGCGCGACACGGTCTACGTGTGTCAGCCAGTGCCGAGAAATCAACATATTTATCAAGAACAAGCAGCGGATCACCTAATTCATCGATTTTTCGACGGTGATATTCGGATGCCAGCTTGTCTTTTTTTAAAGCAGAACGAGGCGGTATCATGACGGCGCTACCTTGCAGAGATGTGCTGTGTCTACATTTTACTCAATTTTGTGGCTGTGAAAAGTTTTTGGAGGTTCCCTGTAGTTGCCAAGTTCAACATATTAAATACACAACCTGAATTTGAAGATAGCCATGGGCGTACCGTCAGACGACGCGGATGGGTTCTACCGCTGACACCAGAAACAAAACACTTAGGCTCCTGGCCAGATATTCAGGCTCTTCTGGTCACTTCTTATTTTCGTTATTATTTAAGTTGTTGTCAGGATTCTCCTGCCTTTCAGTTAGCAGGCATTCGGAAACATTGGGCTATTGAAAATAGCTTACACTGGGGACTGGATGTCACTTTTCGGGAAGATGATTCACGGATGAGAGAGCAGATCGCCACAAGAATATTTGCCCAATTACGTAAAATGGCGCTCAATATCGTTAAACGGGATACCAACAGTAAGTTGAGTTTGAGTGCCCGAAGGAAATCAGCCGGGTGAAATAATGGCTACATGGAAGCGCGGTTATTTAATCAATTTTAGCCTACCAAAATTTCATGCGTAACCCCTGAGGACAGAACTCGTTTCGATGCTGCGTAAAGGGCAATACTCATAACCCGAAGATATGACATTGTCACCGGCAGAGATGTTTTATCGATTGGCTGAATAAAAAGCAAACCAACTCCACATTGACCCAGACTTTCTCTGTTAATGCAACAGAACCATATTACCTGACCTCACCTTAATGCGACAGAACCCTCTGAAGATACTTAAATAATTATTAGAAAATTTTATTTTATATGGGTAACTATCATAAATAGTTATTAAAATAATAAAAAATGAAATTTCCATTTAAATTAAATTAAATTAAATTAAATTAAATTATTTATAGGAATAACTATGTAATTAGTCTGGAAAAATAAGAGTGTAATTCACCACATAATGATGAAAAAATTCCAAATTTATGACGGTATGTCGCCGTTTTCGTGAAAGCATAATAACCTTGAAAAAAGGCAATTTAATGATATCACCTGATGTTATCCCTCACGTTCATTAAATAGTATAATTAATACGGTATCGTGATTAACCTCAATTCCCCGCTCCGCCCTCATTTCCTCGAGATTGCGCAGGCTCAGGGCGTAGGCCGGCATTGGGCCATGATATCGACAGGATAATGGAGGCGTTTAAACGTGTTTCGGATCAGGGACATCGTTCTGGATTTGCTCAAAAAACAGAGGCGCTTACCCGATGTTCCGCTAATGCGACAAAACCGACAGATCTTACTCTTTCCGGTCCATATTTGCCTTGAGCAAAAATAGGCGAAGTCGTAAGAGATTAAACTGTTAATTTATTGTATTATCACAAATAATTGGAGAGTTATTATGCGTTCAGCTCCATCTTCGGACTCTTTATCTGCCAGGGAAAAACAAGCCAATTTACCTAAATTTAATCCGGCCACGTTTGATAAGTACGCAGAACTCTATGAAAGAATGACTTCTTGGCCTTATCGTCAGGAATTAGAGCTTCCAACGTTAGCAAAATTACTTGGAGATCTCTCCAGTTTAAATGTTCTGGATTTCGGGTGTGGGCCTGGCGTAATTTCACGTTGGCTGAATGAGCGGGGCGCAAAACGCATTGTCGGCTATGATATTTCCGAAGGCATGCTTAATTATGCCCGCCGGCGTGAGGAAAAAGACCAGCGCGGAATTCACTATATTTCAAAGATTAATGAAGATTATAACGTATATTTCGATATAGTCCTTGCTGTTTATGTGATGCCTTATGCGGCTAACTACGCGGACTTAATGGCGATGAGCCAAACCATGGTCAGGGTATTAAAACCAGGGGGGCGCCTGCTCACACTCCCTATCCACCCTGATTTCAATTCAGATCCCGAATATTATCGCCCCTTTGGCTTTCGTCTGATTGAAGAGCAGCCGCGCACGGACGGTAGCGCCCTTCGGCTTCATATCTGCCAGCCACCTTACGATATCAATATACAGGCCTACTATTGGTCGCGTCCGACACTGGAAAATACGCTACAACAGGTCGGTTTTCAGACGGTAAACTGGAAATCGTTGAATGTGCCGGTCAATACCCTGATCCCGAATCTTTCATCCTACGTTCAATGCCCGCATGCCGCCATTCTTGAATGTATCAGGGGGGATGCATGTTAATCAATGTTGGCCAGTCCGCCTTCTCCCCTTTAGTTTCCGACATTGAGTATATCGACCGGCATGAGTGGGATGCGTTGGTTTCCGATAATGACTTTTTTCACAGTCACGGCTGGTTAGGTGGACTGGATTACGCCTTGGGCAAGGGAGACGTCTTTACACTGTACGGCAATGCGGGATTGTTAGGCGGTTGCGCACTCTGGGGTGGCGAAGATCAGTCCGGGCTGTTCTATCTGCCAGACTACTTCCCCGGATTGGACGGTCCTTGGCAATACCCCTTCTTGTGGGGCGGAGCCCGCCGTTCCACGCACAATGAAATCCCCTGCGTGCAGGGGAGCTGCCGGGGTGAAACATTGTCGACCATGGCTGAAATGCTTGCCCAGTTGGCCGGGACCCGGGGATATTACGCAACGATTATGCCTTTTATGCCGCTGCATCAGGCCCTCGAGGTTGCCCGTTACTATCCCCATGCTCGGGTATTGATGCATTCAGGGGAAGCGACCCTATCGGTACCGGCCGGGGGGCTTGATTCGCAATTACAACAATTATGCTCCCACCACAGGGTAAGAGCCAACGCGGAACTGGCTGCCTTTGCCCGCTTAGGAAACCGGGTGGAATGGTGCCGACTGGACGATTATCTACTGGAGGCGGCGGCAGAACTTATTGCTAATAACCGGGGAAAATACGGTAGCCATCAAGGTATTGACTGGATGCAGCGCATATTTGATGGACAAAAAAAATCCTCAGTCATCAACACCGCGGTGGCTGCTGTAGCCAAACGCGATGAGCAGATCCTGGGGGTAACCATCTTCTACCGTTTTGGTGAAACCCTTCATGCCCGTTATTACGGTTCGAATTATCAGATAGACGATAACGACTTCCGTTATTTCGTGCTGAACTATTACTCCTCATTAGATTACGCGGCGAAAAACGGGATCCGTGAATGCCGGCTGTCCATCTCCGCCCTTAGAGCCAAAACGCGGCGTGGTGCAAAAATAGAGCCGCTCGCCGCGCTGTTGCTGTTCGAAAATGCCGTCCCTCTATCAATAAGTGAATGTGAAGACTATAACCGCCTTTTTTACCAACATTACCAACAACAATTCGGCACACACCTGACCCACGACTGGGCGTTGCTTGATTGAAGGAGAACCTGATGCTGCATCTGATGTATTTACTGAAACCGACACAAAAAGCCCATTTGGATATGACCGCATTTTGGCATTGGGTGGAAAAACGTGACGAATGGTTCTACCGTACACTAGAAATGACTGGAGAACGCCGTTGGTATGTCCGCACTATTGGTGATAACGTCCATTGTCTGGAACATTACGTTACATTTGCCGACGAAGCCGCGTGGGGACAGTACCGCAGGGCGGTGTCAAAACTCTGCAAAGATCCCGAATGGGAAAAAATCCGCACCGAGCAATCTCTGTGGTGGGAAATCCTTGATTCAAGTTTGTTGAACGACGCACCTTTTATCGTCAATCCCAGGAGATAACATGAATCTAATACAACGCAGCCTTTATTTGCTCAACAACGCGCGCTTTTTCACCCTTGCCAGTCGGCACGCTGACAATATGCCCTGGGCTGCTACGGTCAATTATGTGCCATTATTTGAACCGTTGCGGCTGGTGTGGTATTCGATGAGGATCGCCAGACATTCCGAAAATATTTTCTACCATGCAGAGGTCAGCGGTTCGCTGTTTTGTCATGATATGCAGGCAACTGCACCGCCAGGGCTGGACGGTGCACAGTTTACCGGCTGTGCACGGGAAATACCCCAGTGCGAATGCGAATGTATCCATCAGGATTATTACCGACTCAATTTTCCCGAAGCACGGGAACGTGCCCGCTGGCAGTTGCCGCTGCACGAGTTTTATGGTGATGGTGCGCGACGCTTTTATGAACTCCGTATCAATGACTGGTGGCTGCTGGATATTGATGGCTGGCTGAAAACCAAAGAAGACAGGCGGGTTCCCGTCCCTCTTGCCCAATTGATTGTACCAAAACAGGATAATGAGTCTATCTTACCCAGCGTTACCCAATGAACCAGGCGGTTATCTGATAGGGAAAAGTTGGGTGATGTGACTTTTTCCGTATCTGAAATGTTTAGTTAACGTCAGTTCTGCTTAAGTGTTGTGCTTTGATAAATTCGGACACTTTGGTAAAGGAATAGAATGACTTTAACTAAGGTGTCTTTATGAAACGAAAATCACCCCAAAAATTTACCGATAACTTTAAAAGAGAAACGGTCAATATGATTGTTGAACAGGGCCATACGGTCCCATAGGCGGCTGAAATCTTAGGTATTCCAACAAAACTCCTGTAGACGTGGCGGAAACACTATGTTGAGAAATCTAAACCCGGTTCTTTAATCTCAGATGAGCGACAGGAGTTGTTGCTGCTTCGTAAAGAAAACAAACAATTGAAAATGGAAAAGGCGATCTTAAAAAAGGCGAGTGCCTTCTTTGCGAAAGAACTGCTGTAAGGTGTGGGTTCATTAAAGAACAGACAGAGCCATTTCCCATTCGCCAATTATGTCGAGTGATGAAGGTCAGTCGTTCAACGTTTTATGCCTGGCAGGCAAAACCCGTTCGGTTACTTTCTGATGAACAACGAGAATGACACCGAAAGGCAACGGCGCTATTTAAAGAAAACCGGGAAAGCTTATGTTACCGGATGCTGGCGGAAAAATTACGCAAAGAAGGCCTTACTCTCAGTGATTATCGCACCCGAAAGTTAATGAAACAGTTCGGATTATACGTCAGGCAGCGTAAAAACTATCGGGCTCCGCGCAAAGGTAAAGCAATATCAACAGCCTGTAATCTACTCAACCGGAACTTTAATCCGCTGGCGCCGAATGAAGTTTGGACGGGAGAGATATAATCTATTTAAAGACCCCTGAGGGTTAGTTACATCTGGCGATAGTGATGGATTTGTCTTCTCACCGGATAGTGGGATGGGATATGTCAACGGAGACAGATACGACACTGATCAGTCAGGTGTTGATGAAAGCGTATCACTGACGCTAGCCGTCAAAAGGTTGTGTTTTTCATCGTGATAGAGGGAGCCAATACACCAGCCAACAATACCGGGACCTACTCAGCAGTTATGACATGAGAACGGATCAGGGGGATGTCGGGGTCTGTTGGGATAACGCCGTTATTGAACGTTTTTTTGGCAGTTTAAAACACGATTGGCTATTCAAAACACATAATGAAAACCCGTCGGAGATGAAAAAAGATGTCCTGGATTATCTGCATTATTACAATTTAACACGCTTACACACGGCCAATAATTATTTAACGCCCGTGGAATATGAAATGACCTTCAAAAAAGTATCCGGTTTTTCTTGAGCAGAACACTCTCTGGCCAATACGTTTTCCGAAACACCAAATGGTGTTACGGTCTGGAATATTAATGGTATCGGTCAAGCGACAAAAACGTTGCCAGCTTGTCTTTTTTTAAAGCAGAGCGAGGCGGGATCATAGCGGCGTTACCTTGCAGAAATGTATTTTGTCTGTAATTTACTCAATTTGGTCGCTGTGAAAAATTTTTGGAGGTTCCCTTTATAATATCAAAAATTGAGATGAGTGCCTAAATGAGAGACCATCAATCAAATCGAGGAAAAAAGAAACTCTACCGTCGGGTAAATACAACAACACATCATGTTTATCATCATGGTGGTGAATACCGATGGGAACGTACCAAACAAAAATTGATCAGGGAAGATATGCCGCACTTCCTTCCCATGAAAAGTAAACACAGACGGGGCTTGGATTATACACCGTTGTTTATGTTTCTATTGAGTAAAGTTGGTGAACAATGGGATGTGATCTATAGTGAAGCCATTCAGAGATTAGATCGGGTAGATCCTGTATTTTGGATAGTCGCTCTACATGAAAATGATCAACGGGATTATATTCGCTGCGGTGAATCAAGTTATTATAACGGGCTGTTTGTCGATAAATCCGGTTTTTTAAGAAAGGTCAATCCCCACTTATCCGCAAAGGATATTCCTGTTCTGTGTCAATGTTGTACTCATACCTTTAATGGGGTTCAGATAAGCCGCTAATGCTTGTAATTTCTCCGATAAAAAAAAGAATTAAACGCAGTATTTGAGTCCTGTTTTCGGCATGTTACCGCTTTCACTATCAATGAAAAGAGTAACATGCCAGTGCACCCCAAAAGTCATTTTTTTCTGCTCAGTAAAGCAAAGTCCTTTGTTACCAGCCTATTGTGCCTGTCACTTAGTCTTAATGGTTATGCAGATTCAGAACCTAACAATCGGAACGATACTACAATCCAGCTTGCGGAGATCACCTCCCAATGGGGGCAACTGACCCGCTCACACTCGTCCGGTGAAGCCGCAAAAACACTGGCAGCTCAGCAGTTCTCGTCCGCAGTGACATCAACACTGACTCCGTGGCTTAACCAATACGGCAATGCCCGCTTTACCTTACCTTTCGACAGCCGTTTTTCGTTAAAAGGCATTTCATTTGATTGGTTGTTACCCTGGTATAACGTTACTTCTAGCACGGCCTTCAGCCAGTTCGGGGTAAAAACCGATCACAGACAGACGACAACCTCGGTGGGTTTCGGTTATCGCTATCTAACCGATAACTGGTTATGGGGTGCTAATGCGTTCTGGGATGCACTATGGCCGGAGCAGTATCACCGTTACGGTATCGGGACAGAAGCCTGGCATGATAACGTCAAACTCTCTGCCAACCTTTACCAGCGCTTATCCGGCTGGAAAACATCCCGGCAAGTCAGCGATTATGATGCACGCCCCGCCAATGGCTGGGATATCCGGGTAGAAGGCGGATTACCTGCGTTGCCGCACTGGGGCGGGCAGGTGATGTTTGAACAATACTACGGACAGCAAGTGGGTTTATTCGGTGACAACAAACGTCAGCACAATCCTTACAGCCTGACGGCCGGGCTGACATACACGCCAGTGCCGTTAGTTACATTGGGCGCGGATGTCCGGCAGGGAAAACAGGATCACCGGGATAACCGTTTTACGCTGGCACTCAATTATCAGCTGGGCGTCCCGCTGGCACAACAGCTCGATCCCAACGCAGTCGCGCCGTTACGCAGCCTGACATTCAGACGGACAGATTTTGTCAACCGGAATCATAATATGGTGCTGGACTACCGCAAGCAGACACTGATAACACTGGATTTTCCCGCTCAGCTTAAAGGCGATGCAGGCAAAATCATCACTTTTACGCCACGAATTACCTCCAAATATCTGCTGGCGCGTTTAGAACTCCGGGCTGATGAATTACAGCAAGCCGGCGGCAGAATTGTTCATCAGACGCCTGATAAAATCATGCTGCTTTTGCCGAAAGCCATCGATAAAGTGATCCGGCTTTCCGGCATTGCCATTGATAAACATGGCAATCGTTCCCGGCCATCGGAAACCACCCTTTTTATCCAGCCGACGGAAATCCATGTGCAGGTTACCGCAAACCGGGCGCAGGCAAGGGCGGACGGTCAGGACAGTGTGATGTATACCGTGATGGTGAAAGATCGTGACGGTAAGCCTGTTCCCGATCAAACGGTGAGCTGGTCAAGTGACAAAGGCAAACTTTCACAAACCACACAGAAAACTGATGCACAGGGGCTGGCGGCAGTGTTGCTGAGCAGTCATCATCACGGGGAGCATAGCGTACAGGTCTCGGTTGGTGATAATGTCACTGTGGCTTTGCCGGTGCACTTCAGCGCGGTATTGAAGCCTGTTATCACCACAGACAAAACGCAGGCCAGAGCGGATGGTAAAGATGCCGTGACGTTTACCGTTACCGTAAAGGATGCTGCTGGTATCCCCGTTCCTCACCAGTCCGTTAAGTGGCAAACCAGCCGGGGCAAATTCCTGACCTTGCCGTCAACAACCAATAAGCACGGGCAGGCCACTGCCGCATTAGTCAGTTTGCCCTCCGGTATCGCAGAGGTGTCGGTGATGGCGGGTGAAGAGACGTTCACGGCTTCACCGGTTGAATTTTTACCCGCACTCACCCACACGTTGACCTGTGACAAAAGTACGGCCATTGCCGATGGACAGGACAGTGCGCTTTGCACAATTGACGTGCGTGATGCGGCTGACCAGCCGATGGTGGGGAGGGAAATCGTGTGGTCAACAGATCATGGCCAGATTGGCGATGAACAGGTTATCACCGACAGCAGGGGAAAAGCCCGGGCACGGGTTATCAGCCGGAAAGCCGGTGTCGCCCGTGTCCGCGCTGACATGTCAGGTACCATCATCACGGCGGGCGGGGTCACGTTTGAGCGTCAGTTGAAATCCGTTATCATCGCGGATAAAACCCACGCCAACGGAAACGGGCAGGAGGCTATCGTATTGACTGCGATTGTTGAAGATATACTGGGGTTACCGGTTGAAAATCAGGCCGTCATCTGGCACACGGATAATGGCATCCTGTCATCAGCAGAGACCCGAACCGACTCACAGGGATTGACACAAATTCAGCTGACCAGCACCGTTGCCGGTGCGCACCGGGTATGGATCCAGGTTGATGATAAGACGGTGACCGCCCCGACGCTCTGGTTTGATGATGTGCTGACATCCACCCTGCGTGCAGATAAAACCCGCATGATTGCCAATGGTCAGGATAGCGTCATATTGACCGTGACGGTGAAAAACCTGACCGGACAACCCGCCGTCGGTATCCCTGTCTGGTGGCGCTCGGACAACGGTCACTTTACAGACGCTCAGATTGAAACCGATGAAAACGGTGAAGCCCGTGCGACACTGCGCAGCCAGAAGGCAGGTACAGCTTCAGTAACAACCATTATTGATGACCAGGAAGTTATCTCGCCAACGGTGGAATTTATCCCGCTATTACGTATTGCCGATACCGTTGCCGTTGACAGTCAGGGCGGTAATGCCAACCAGAAAGCCTTTGGCACCCGGGGGCCTTCAGTTTTCTGGCGGGGCGCGAAATTTCGCATTATCATCGCCGATAATACAGGCCGGGTGAACTGGCAGAGTGATTCTCCGGCGGTCACAGTATCCGGTGATACGGTGGTCGTACAGCAACGCCCTGACGGCGTGAGACTGACAGGTACCGATGAAGCAGAGCAGCAGGTGGTACTGACCTTAACAAGCGATACCTGGTTCGAGCGTTCAGGCATAACGAAAGATTTTTATTTTAATGCAACGCAAATTTGCCAATCACTCGGCAGCCAGATTGCGCCCAAATATGCACTTGAACGGCTTTATGAAGAATGGGGAAATTTTTATCACTATGAGGGCTGGGTGAGGGAGTTTTATGTGGTCTCCACGGATTATCTTTCTGCCAGTTCCGGTTCAATGGATGCGCAGACAAAATGGGCATTCTGGGCAGAATCGGATAGCTGGATGCGTAATGCCTGGCATCGGCTGGCGTTTGCGTGTGGAAGCTAAGGCGGTTCTGTGTTTACGTGATTTTGCCAAATTGATCCATGATGTTGCTCCTTTCTTTTGTCAAAGAATAGACTCCGTTTGAGGTAATGGCAGAGTCTATTTGGCAGGTGGAATATGCAATGTCATTGGTTTGGTCTTTCTATAGCAACAGGCCAAACCAGAAGATAAATATTCTTCTGACGCTTTATCACATGAGTTTCTCATCCTGAATATGGATCATATTCATAAAAACTTCGCATAAACTCACATTTTTAGGCACAATGGTGCTGATATCATATTTTTTTGGGCTAAAAAGAAAGGGAAAAAGATCCCGGCCATTCTCAAGTTTTCTAGTTTTATCGAGCGATTCAAAGTAGTTGTAGATCTCCGATACCACTGTTTTATGTATTTCACTTTTAACTAAATCATCTCTCTGATATGGGCTTTCATAGTGTCCGTAGTACAGTTTACGAAGATAAAGAATATTTTCCTCTTCGTTTTCATCCATGGGAGACCTGATTAAAGCCATAATTTCATCTGTGCGATCTTGCTTGACTCCGGTAAAAAAATCATTAATGCACTGTTGTAACTGAGGTGTGCATTTTCCCTGTGGTTTCGGTCGTTTTACTTCTTCAAACGTGAACTGTTCCGCCGACATGTTCAGCATATCCGTCATGATATTTTTAAATTCTTCCGGACACTGGGTTTGTTTCACTTCCGCATAAACACCAGGGCGCGGGCATACTTTTTTAACATCTCTTGTATGAAGGCAAACGACATGATCTAATGAGACTTATTTTCCTTCTTACTTGCTTACCTATGACTCTGATTGAACATTTATCCGTTGTGAAAGAAACCCGCTCTGACATTAATCGTCAATACGATCTGGTTGATATTATTTTCCTCGTTGTCAGTGCCATTATGGCGGGAGCCGAAGGTTGGTAAGACATTGAAACTTACGGGCAAGCCAAAATTAAGTGGTTACAGGAATACCGGGCTTTTTCCCATGGAATACCCCGTCGACATACCATTGCGAGAATACTGCGGGCTATCGAGCTGGAAGCTTTACTGAACTGGGTTAATGAACAGCGTGAGTTAGGCGATAAACCCGTCATCGCCTTTGATGGAAAAGCCCTGAGACGGGCCTACCGGAATGAAAAGAAAAATGCTGTCCAATTGGTCACAGCGTATGACACCGAACGGGGATTAGTGTTGAGCCAGAAAGCCACAACCACGAAAAACGGTGAAATTCGAGTTGTTCGCCAAATGTTGGATATTCTTAATCTAAAAGGCAGTATTGTGACGCTTGATGCCCTACATTGTCAGCGTGAAACAGTGGAAAAAATCAGTGAAAAGAAAGCGCATATGGTTGTTCAGGTAAAGAAAAATCAGCCTAAGTTATGGGCTGCTGTCCAATTACAATTTCAGGCGGTGTTTGATGTAGGTAAAGAACAAATTGTCACTGAAGTTAAGCAAGAAGCGCATGGACGTAGGGAAGAGCGCTATGTTTTCCAGCTCAAACCTCAATTTTCCCCTGAAATGGCAGAAAAATGGCCAACAATTCGCAGTATCATCGCGGTCGAACGACATCGGTCAGAAAACGGCAAAGACACGGTAGATACGTCTTACTATATCAGCTCACTTTCTCCCCGACACAAGTCCTTAGGGCACTACATCCGACAGCATTGGCGGATTGAAAATAGTCAACATTATATCCTTGATGTGGTTTTTAAAGAGGATGATTCACGTATTGTTCTGGACGGAGCCATTGAAATTTTGGCGTTATTCCGGCGTATCGTATTGAATATGGTAAAACAATGTAACTGTGGTGCTCCCAGCCAAAGAAATAAACTTAAAAAAGCAGGCTGGAGTGATGATTACCGTGCACAAGTGTTCTTTGGATAGATATCAATCAAAATATGCTCGCGCCCTGATATCCATCCTGCTTTGCGCTACTGAAATAATACTGAAAGAAGGTGGTGACTTCTTTCATCACTTCGAATATTAAAAGTGTTTTGTAAATTTTTTTAGTGATATCTCAAAGAAATAACCACGATATTATTATCGCAGTTATTTACTTTCAATTCATTACTTAAATGATATTTATTATCATCCTCATTGAGATGTATTATTTATTTTCCAATAATCAATAGAATCTCTGTTTAAATCCACTTTTCCATCTGGGTATTCAACCCTTGCACTTCCTCTAGGATATACACCAGGCGGATTTTCTGAGATAATAATTTTTGGCATTTTGCTCTCATCTAAAATAGGCGTGTAATTGATTTTCCAATCATTTCCTTCTATAAGCCTTAATCCAAAATATGACAACCCTCCACTTTTTCCATATAATCCTATTTTATCACCATCATCATAATCTCTTCTTAAAAAAGGATAAATAGTTGGTCTATAGTCAATAATATTTAAAAATTCTTTCATCTCTTTAGGTTTTTCTGCGCCATTAATAAAAGCTTTTATACCAGTACCATCATAAGGAACGGCTCCTTTTATTAACTGATTAACTTCATTGTAGACAAGGGATACTGTGACGGTATTGATTTTCCATTGACACCACCCCCCTCCGTGGAAAGGTACTTTTTCCTTAAAAGAACCCGTTTCAGGGTCTGTTGAGATATTAAACTTGTTCCAGTGATATCTTGGGAGGTGATAGAGTTTTCCACTTGCAGTATTATGAGTAGCAAGACATCTATTTGAAGCATAAGTAGTAACTAAATTAGGTTTAGTGTTTGGGGGAGCAATGCCTTCAACAGTGATCCATTGATTATTTTCAGGCGGTGAGAATGGTTCAGACTTATCGTTATAAGTTTGCCAATAACTTGAAATAGCATTGGATATAAATTCACATCCTGTTAAGAACAAGGTAATCGGTAATATTGTTAGTAATTTTAATGTAGTTTTCATATTAATCCTTTATCGTTTTTCAAAATATCGTTTCAAGGCTCTTGGACCTCTTTCATCTTTTTGGGTTACTTCTAATGTTATTGCCAATTGATTATCAATTTCCCTTAAGAAAAAATATTCTTCCGTTTTTGCCCTTTGGAATATAGCTCGAATAGAATTAGGCTGGCTTTCAAGAAATGAAAGATCTTCCGGCTTCCTTTGCAATTTTTTATCCGGTGAAAGAGAACATAGCTCTCGCAATCTCTTGTCAATATATTCAGCATATAAGGTGCTGCTATGGTCAAAAAGACCTGTTCCACGTTTACCTGTAGGGTTTTCATTACCTTGAAAGAATGAATGTATATCTTGCATTATATATCTATCTACGTTTTTTTGTTTTTTTATAAATTTTTGGGTTGTTTTTATGGTTTCCTCATTTAGCTCTGGGAGTAAATAAAATTTTGATTCCGAATCAGGGAGAGCATAAAAATAAACTAATTTACCGTGGTGTAAAAAGGGATCGTTATCACTATTGTTCGATTTAATAATTTTTGCTTCGAGAGAACCAGCTGCATCAAATACTTCGATTGCGTATCCTAGAAATTTACGACCTGCTTGAAAAGCAACATTATCCATATCCTTGTTAAAAGGCACAGAGGGAACAAAATCATTTTCATTAACATGACGATAATGAATAATTTCAGTGAGTTCTTGCACTGCACTTTGAGTGAACAAACGTGGCATACCGTAGGTATAGAGGCAAGGATTATAAGATTTGAGCTGTGCACTATGTAACAGAGCGAGGGCACCACCCAAGCTGTGGCCGCAGACAAATAGTTTTTTACTTTCTGTTAATTTAATGATTTCTTCAAATACTGTTTTTTTATCATTCCCTTCAGAAACTTTGATTTCTGTAATTAGATGAAAGGCATCCCAAAAACCCTTATGAACTTTCCCTTTTTCGCTAAAGCCACTTGATACACCATTAGCTGTGCTTCCTAATTCTATCGGTTGGAAGGTTCCATCCGTCATCAAATCTTGTGTTTCCGTCATTTCAGTACCACGCCAACCAACAATAATCTCCTGCTTGTTTGCGGCGTAGAAGAGTTGAGTATGCCCTGTATTTCCTTGTACTTTTGAATCAATATAGACAACCTTAGTATAGCGCTCACTGAATGGAACATCATAAACAACAGGCATAAAACGCTCATCATTAACCTGATAAGGTGATCGTGATAAATCGAGCAACTGTTTATTAAAAAAGTGTGTAACTGAACCCCAATGCCCACTGTTGTCATTGGAATAAGTCAATATACTCATCAGTGAAAGGTTATAGGCATTAACCAGAGAATAGTCTTTTTGATGATGCAGTACTAAAGACCATGCCCTAAATGGGCAGACTTCAATTACATAACGATAGCGTTCGAATGCAGTGGGCATGACTTCGATGCCCATCGGTTCACTATCTGGAAAATGGTAGCTTGGAAGAGGATCTTCTTCTTTCCATCCCTCAATGACCGGAATTTTATCAACCAGTTCTCCAATTTTTGCATAACGATACTGACGGCCTGATTTTTGGCTTTCTGCAAAAACGGCTGAAATTTTGGCCATAGACTCAGTAGAGCGTGTGTACTCATGGTATCGCTTAAGTCTCAATGGCCGTTGTTCCATTTCATCAGCCAATTTCTGTCCATCGAGAAATAATCTAAGAGGACTCGAAGTCAAGTGTTCTTCATGGATCATACCATTGCCATCGGTGATTCCTTCACGAGCCATTTTATGGTTTTTCAATGTGTAAGGCATATTGGTGATGGGTTTATTATGTTCATCAACAAGCTGAATTTCTATTTTGTTCTTTAACATTCCCGAACAATCATGACAATAAATCGAATTAGCATTACTCATAAATAGGCGCTCCTATTATTTTTCTTGTTCCATTGCCAGCAGGTAATCCTGACTGGATATTTTTTCAATCCGTTGTCCGGCTTCCAGTTTTTGCCTCAACCACTGCTCAATCCGGGGTTCTAAACTGCCTTCTGGTTGATCCCATTGCTTCGCCATTGCACCATGGTTTTCCCATAAATCGTTATAAAGGGAGCTGGTTAAGACTTTCAGACCATAGGGAGAACGTAACCAGACGGCCAGCAGGTGCTCGCCCAGCGTAAATGGGATGTCGCTGTTACCCTCTCCGCAGCCTTCGGGACGGGAAAATCGTGCCGGTTGCGGTGTGTCAACCATCAATTCTGTGACTGGAGTCAGCATCAGTGACCAATCGCTGGGCGTGAAGGCGGGCATTAGTGTGCCCAATATCCGAGCATCCATCATGCGAAATAGCACCGGTTCGCCATTCATCATCACCCATTGTCGCTGTTGCCAGTGTTTAAGCTGTTCTTGCCACGGTGTATGGCTGCGATAAGCCCAACCCCAACTGTTGTCACTAAGTTCATAGCGATCCAGCGCTGCCCCTATCTGAGTGAGGTGATTCACCTTCGGTTGCACCAACCACGGACTCTGCTTCAACATATTGCGCATCGGGGTTCCGCTATACAGCGGAAATGCCTGCTCAACCCAGTCATGATGGTAAAATGACTCTATTGGATTCGGTTTTGCCAGCGAGTTGAGAATAAAAAATACAGGCGCTTTACTGGGTTCATTCAGCCAGACTTGCCAACTTATTGCAGATCCTGTGCTCTCCATAGTGATAGCTCTTTCCATTGAGTTTACTCTTTAACAGGTTTAATGACTAAACTGGCATCCTGCTGCGCCAGTTCTGCACAAGCCGGTTGCACCGGAAATTCAGTTACCGGGAGTGCTTCCGCCATCGGGAGTTTCCCTACTTGTGGGAGTGGCTCTACCCCTTCCGGCAATTGCAGTGCCAGCCCACGCCCGTTACCGGCCGAACCCTGCCCGACATTAATCGGTGAACAGAGAATGCCAGCCGGGGTGACTTTCAGAAAACTGCCGCCCACTTTCAGCGTGATTTCAGATGCCGCTTCCAGCACGACTTTACCGCCGCTTTTCAGGTGGATTTCCTGCCCGCTGTCAATCACGGTGGCATCACCGGTCTGGGTATGCTGGCTGCCCGCAATCCGGTGGGAAACATCGCCTTCGGTGGTGATTTTGCGGGAACCGGCAACCTGATGATGGTCATCGGCACGGATGTCGTGATAACGGTTGTTATCGATACGTTGTTTCTGGTCGTGTTTGATATGCCAGAGGGCATCGTTTTCGATATGAGCTGTAAAATCTTTCTGGCCGTGGAAATAGATTTCTTCACTGCCTTTCGCATCCTCAAAGCGCAGTTCGTTAAAGCCTTTGCCTTTATGGGTTTTGGTCTTGAAGGTGGTGCGGGTTTTCTGGGCCGGCAAATCCAGCGGCGGGCGGTTCAGCCCGTTGTAGACACAGCCGGTGACAATCGGGCGGTCGATATCGCCGTTGAGGTAAGAAATGATGACTTCCTGCCCGATGCGCGGGATCGCCATAAAACCAAAGCCGTTGCCGTTCCAGCCCTGTGCGACGCGAACCCAGCAGGATGCGCCGTCATCCGCCTTGTCGTAACGGTTCCAGTGGAAATGCACTTTGATGGCACCGTCTTTATTGACGAAGATTTCTTCCCCCTCAGGGCCGACAACCGTGGCGGTTTCATCGCCATCGGCCAGTGGCTTGTAATGGAACGGCGGACGGTAGTCGGCGAGGCCGTCGATAAAACTGAAATGGTTGCTGAGTGTGGTACCTTCACCGCTGTTATCGCCCAGCGCCTGCGGGCAGCGCCCGTGATGGCTGATACCGACAATTTGCCAACGAGCATTGAGCGGTAGATGTGGGTGACTGATAATTTCGAAGATTTTGCCCGGCATCAGTTTGATGCAGTTGCTGTTGCCGCTGCCGGTCTTTTTCTGGTTATCCAGCGCTTCGTGGCGGTATTTGAGAAACGGTTTGGCGGCAGCGTCTTTCTGGAAACGCCCGTAGCTTTCAAACACGGTATACGGGGTTTGGCTGCCGAAATCGCGGAAACCTTCACTGCTGGCCATATGGGAGAGGTGATAACGCGGATTGTCGTAGTTAAAATCCTTGTGGAGACTGCGCTGCGGGCTCATCCCGACGCCTAACCGCACCTGATAAATGGTATCCAGCCCGTGGGCGGTTTCCGGTTGTGGGTTGTAGGCCAGCGGCAGGCCGGCGGTCATGCCCAGATGGCTGTCGCTGAAAAACAGCGTTTCATCCTCAAACCAGAAACTGATCCCCTCTTCCGCAGCTAATCGGCTGAAAAACCCATAATCGGATTCGCGTTTCTGGGTCACGTATTCCCGGTCCTGATGGGGGTCATAGAGCTTCGAATCCGCCCGCACTTTGTGCTTTTTCAGCAGACCATTCAGGATAGCGGGCACATTTTGCTGATGGAATATCCGGCTCTCCTGATTGAGCTTCAGGCGCCAGAGTGCCGGGCGAACGGTCAGGGTATAAAGGGTTTTATTGCCGTCGGTGCCGGCCCAGTCAGCGTGAGAGATGATACCGGTGATTTTACGCTGCACCTGTACGCCGTGAAAGATTTGCAACTCCGCTTCCTGCATCAGTAAAGCGGTCAAATCCACCTCGTCTAACGGCTTGAACGGATTCAGGCTATGGGTTTTGACCAGTGTCAGGTTCAGGGTAAACAACTCAGATAACCCTTCCAGCAGGGAAAACTCCCCCACGCTGAACGTATCTTCGGGAAGCCCCGCGACCTGAAAAGTAAACCGCAATCCACTTTTGGCGGCGGGCAGCCTGTCAATGATATTCTTCATCATGTTTTGCTTGACTCCTTGTTGTGAGGGTTTGATGGCTTACATCTCTCTGCGCGTTCCATAGACTTCCTTAAATGCCCACAAGACGCCGCTGTTGTTTGAGGTATAAACCGCCAGCCTGACGAAGGTGGACTGGCTGATAAAACACGCCATGGCTTCATTGATTAACCGGCAGAAGCGGTACATTTCTCCCGGATTGTGGTAACAGTCAGGGTTGAGTGTGAGCCCCACCCGGTGCCCGCGGACAGGACGTCCCCGTTTCATGCGGTCGGTGAGGTGCTCTTCCACCCGGACAATGCCGTCGATATGCCGGCGGATATGGCGGCTCAGCGGGCGATTGAGTTCGGGGTAAGGGTCAAACAGGCGGAGCAACTGTTTCAGGCTGTCGGTGGCAAATAACAACACCGGCGGGCTGGAGAGGCAGGAAAGCAACGGCCAGCCGGAATTGTCCTGCAACAGGGACGGGTAATCGGCGGAGACGGGGAGAATATTGTGTACGTTGAGATGGGCCGGGGAACCTTCCTGCGTGAGGGTGATTTCACCGGGTTTTAAGGTGATGGCCTGCGTGTGATAGCCCAGAATATCACCCACGACGGACAGGACAGGCAGGTGTTGAGCCGGTTTGCCGGTCAGGTCAAAAAAATGCAGCTGGTGCGTGAGCCTGCCCAGTAAATCACGCTCGTTCTGGAGCAAATAATAAAGCGTCTCCGGCTCCCCGTCTTCCGCCAGACTGGGCGATGACGGCGTAAACTGGCCGATGGGCAGATAACGGTAGGGCGAACCCCGTTGCTGTGTTTCATCAGGTTGCTGAACCACCTGAATATCGCGCAGCCGGAACAACTGCACGGACTCGCCAAGAAGCAGGGGATAACGATGATTGCCTTCATTCAGCGGCAGGGGAAGGCTGGTCAGGGTTTCCAGATGAATGGCCGGAACACAGCCCAGCATAAAAGCATCGTCGACATTATCCAGCGGCAACTCACCTTCAAAACGAAAAACCAGCTCAAAGCTGCCGTCGGCATTTAACGGAACGTCCCGGCAACTGTCACTGATATCCACCGTCATAAAGTGATACAGGTGGGGCAGTGCATAATATTCCAGCAGTAATTGCAGTCCGGCATAAGTGCGATTTCCCATCGGCAGGAGGAGAGCATCGAACAGGTTATGCCAGCCATAAGGGAAACTATTCAGTTTGCGTTGTTCTCCCTGCGTTCTGAGGTGCATATCACAGATATGCTGATCCAGCCACAAAGTTAATTGTGCTGCCCGTTCATTATCCGTACCGAGGAAAAAAGACAGTGATCCGCTTTGCCAGACAGGGGAAGGCGTGCCTGTCTGGCAAAGCGTCAGCACTATCTCACTGTGTGTGCCGGTTTTCTTCACTGTCCTGTCCCGCACGATAAGGGGTTCGATATGCAGGGAACGGCAGGTTTTAAAGGTGAGTAACTGCCCGTTGACATCGGCGGAAACTGGTGTGCCTGCCGGGATGTCAACGGTGCCCTGATGTTCGCCGTCGGTGGGATGAAACTGCATGACTGTTGTGGGCGGAATGGGACTCAGGGCTGACGGCCAGATACGGGACAGAATGCCGTGGGTAATTTCGGGGAGATCATCCTCAATTTTATCCCGTAAGCGGGCAATCAACAGGGCAAACGCTTCGAAAACACGTTCAGTATCGGGATCATGGGATAGGGTCAGAAAATCGGACAAATGCGGCGAGTCTTTCGCCACGCGTTGAGCCAGTTCCCGCAGGTAGGCTCTTTCCCGCAGGTACATAGACTCCTTGTTGTTTTTCATTGGGTTTCTCTTTTTATCCTAATGTACAGATGAATAATTAATCGGCATGCTATGCATAAAGTTTATATAAAATCAGTATCCTGTCAGTAATGGCGGCTTATTGTACGGGATTATTAATTAGCATGTTTAATGAAATTTAATTTTCTGATGATTTGGGAAAAATCTTAGCCACGCTATCCGTCATGGTGGAAAGGGCACTGAGACTGGGGTGTTTTTTTACATTCTGCAAAAATGAATTGTTTGCTGACTTTTGTGTCGGCTTTCTTCACGCTGCTCTGACGTTTTATGACATGGGAAGGGCGCGATGAAAAAGCCGGGTTTACTGCTCCTGATGGGATGGATGGTATCACTGTCCGCCGGAGCCAAAACTGTGATCTATACCGACAGTCAGCACCCGCCGGTTAATTTGCCCCCTGAGGCACAGGTCATTTGGCTGGATGCACCGGAGCAACAGCAAAGGCAGATCTTTGCACGCCTTCCCGCAGACCCACAACAGGCGGCAACCCAAGCCCGGACCATACTTCAGTCTCCTCAGTGGCGCGGGCAGGAACAGCAACTTATCAACGCTTACCGTGCTGTTGTCCATGCCCGGCAAGCCGGTGTGCGCAAATACCCGGCGGTGGTATTTGATGATCGTGACGTGGTGTATGGCACGGCCGATGTTGCCAAAGCGACGGCGCTCAGGGAGCAGTATCAGCCATGAATACGTCACGCCTGGCTTTTCCGGTGGTTATCACGCTGGCCGCGGCATGTGCGCCTGTCACACAAGCCGCCATTAATACCGCCCAAATCGTGGCCGGCAGTCTCTCGCCCGCCTGTATTCAGTGGCAGGTCAGTGGCATTTGTTACTGGCTGTTTTGTTCCTGGCACGGCTGTACGGTGAAAACCTCGGTCAAAGTGACCCATTTCCTGCCGCAGGCGGTGGTCTCCACCTATCATGCGCCCGGCGGCAACCCGTGGTCTGAAATGGCTCACATCAGCCCGTTATCCGGCGGACTGGAAAATGCGGTAACGGGGGCGTTATCCGGCCTGACCACCGGCGGCGGTAATCACACGGTTCAGGTTGCCGGGAAGCGCAGTCCCCGTCTGCGTTTCAAATACGCCGATGCTATCGGGCATCCCGCTACTACGCTGATTGGCGGACAAATCCCGGGGTATTCCTGTCGCAGTGCGGCCACACCGCTGATGCCCTATTTTCTCAGCACACTGGATACTGTCGCGTGGCGCAGCGGACTGCCGGAGTCGCTTTATCCTGAAGCGCTTGTTCCCGGTCTGCGTGAACTGGGCAGCCAGCCGGTGGGCAATATGTGGGGCAATCTCTACCCCCGTTCCGGTTTTGTCACGCAGGCTGATGAGGATAAAGCCGCTGCCGTGGTGGCACAGCGGGTGGCGGACATTATCACCCGTACCGGGCAGCCCCATGTTTATCAGCCACTGGCCGGGCAACGCCGTGACGGCTACTGGCCACCAGAGCCGATGCAAGAAAATACCGGCACGAAAAATCACCAATGGCAACGGTTGTCACCACAGTTAAGTCAGTCCTGTGCAGTATTCCCGGATGGCCGCCACACAGCGGCGGCAGACAGCAATCAGGCGTATGCCCTGTGGCAGCCCTACAGCTGTTGCCAGCGGCGCGGGCAACGTTTTCTCGGCAGTACGGCAATATAAGGAAAAAACAGGATGAGAAGAAAATCGGTGCTGCTGATAGCGGGTGGGCTGGTCGTTGCCTCGGTACAGGGGCAGACATCGGGGCTGTCGGTGGCCTTACCGGCCGTCAGTCACAGTGCACTGGGCTATGGTGCACAGAGCAGCGGGGCAGTCTCCGATACGCTGTTTTATACCCTGGGGGGCGGCTCGGTGATTTCTGAGCCGGCCAGTCGCGCGGGGTCAACCCGGCTGGCCGGGCTGGAACTCGGCTGGAGTTCGGATTTGATGTGCGGAAATTTTGACCTGAAAACCACGGTCAGTAATCAGCTCAACGGTATCACGGCGGGCATGAAAAACCTGATGAGCGAAGTCATTCAGGGGGCCACCGGAGCGGTTGCCAGTCTCCCTGCCATGATAATTCAGCGAGCCAACCCAGGGTTGTATGACATGCTGACCAACGGGGTATTGCAGGCCAATGTGGCGTTTGATAAAGCCCAGTTCAATTGTCAGAACATGGCGAAGAGAATGATGGATTTTGCGCAGAACAACAAATGGAGCCAATCAGCGGCGTTGCAGGAGTACAAAAATCAGGTTAACGGCGGGGATGGTGATGCTGTGCGTGTCAATAATGCCGGAACCAAAGCGACCGGCGCTGGCGGGCACTCGTGGATTGGCGGGCAACGACAAGGCGGGAAGGGGCAGAATGCCATTCGTCCGACCCGTGATTTAGCCAGTGCCGGCTTTAATATGATGAATCAGTTGCCGGTACTGAGCCAGTCATCGGTCAGCACCTTCAATTGCGAGGGCAGCGCCTGCCGTAAATTCAGCACGGCGCGGGAAGCGGCCGAGGCGGTGGTCAGTGTACTGGGCGATCGGGCCATCCGCACCTGCGCTCACGCGGCAGAATGCAGCAGCGGGGGTGAACAACACCAGCCGGGGACAACGGTCGCGGGAACGGGGTTTGCCCCGATGCTGGAAGCCCATACCAAAACGAACGCCGAACACCTGGTGAAACTGATCAGCGGCACGGAGAAACCCACGCGGGTGAATCTCACCAAACTGAAAACCGGCAGTCTGGCCGTGACGCAGGGGGTCATTCAGGCGTTGCAGCGTGACCCCGATAAGGCCGCCCTGACTGCGCGTCTGGCGGGGGAGCTGGCGATGAGCGAGACCATTGAAACCGCGTTACTGATGCGCCGAATGCTGATCACCGGCATGTCCGAACCCAATGCGGCAGCACAATCGGAAGCGCTGGCAGAAGGCGACCGCCGGATTGCCGCACTGGACAGGGAAATTAATGCCCTGAAAAATGAAATGGAGCTGAAGCAGGCGCTTTCCCGTAATTCCATTCTGACCATTATTGAGCGTGATACGCAGCGTATTCACGCTCATCCGCAAAAACAGGTCGCGGACAGTCAGGATGCCCGTTTTTATCAGTTGGAAGCCCCCAACCGTGAGGTCAGGTAAGTTCGACGATGGCAAAAAAACGTGCAAGGTTAAAACGAGGAATCGGATTATCACTGATTATCGCTTTGGCGATGGCTGTGACGTTAGCTACCGGCTGGGCAGGGATGAATTATCCCGACACCCTGTCTGCCTTAAATCGCGGGATGGCAAGGCATCAATCGCTTTGGCTGTTGTGGCGGTTAAGCCTTTACGGCGGGCTGCTCTGGGGCGGTTGGAAAATCTGGCAAAGAGTGAAACATCAGGCGGAATATCGCACAACGCTGAGGCGGATGATGGTGGTCAGCCTGTTGTTTATCCTGCTGGGTGAATACGCCCTGTCAGCCAGTCAGGGAAGTGTGTCATGACCACGAACAGTTATCTGGAATATTTCCTGACCCTGCTCGGTTGGGTGGTGAATAATGGCCTGTGGCATATTCTGATTGCCACGGGGTTGTTTACCCTGCCGTTAGTGGTCAAAGTGATTGCCATTTGGCTGAAAGTGCGGGAGTGCGGGGAGGAAGAAGGCCCCAATGGATTGCAGTCACTGGCCCGGATTGAAAATACGCTCTACAGTGCGTTTTTCGTCATGGTTTTCTGCTGCGTGCCGTTGGTGAATGTCAGCTTCAGCACCCTCCAGTATGATACCGCCCGGGCCAAAAGCTGTGGCACCTGGACACCCGGTGCACCGGAGAACAGTGGTTATGCGCCGGTGATATCCAGCCTGAATAATCAAACGGCGGCAGTGCCGATTTGGTGGGCTGTGGTGCATCGGTTATCCAAAGGGCTGACGCAGGCGGCGGTGGCCGCCATTCCCTGTCGGCCGGATTTACGGCAACTGCGTTTTGACGTGCAACATACCCGTATCAAGAGCCCGGCATTGGCGGCCGAGTTGCAGGATTTTACCCACGATTGTTATGCGTTGGCATTGTACCAGTGGCAACAACGCGATCCGGAACACACCAGCGACCCGATTATCCTGAATGATATCGGCTGGCTGGGCAGCCGTACATTTTTAGCCGGCGATTACCGGACGCTGCAATCGCGCACGCCCCGGGCTGATTTCCCATGGCAGGAGAGTCGAGACAACGGCCGGCCGTATACCGGGCAGGGCGGCTATCCGAGCTGTCAGGTCTGGTGGTCAGCCGCCAACATCGGCCTGAAAGATCGGGTACTGGCGCAGGCCGACCCGGGGTTGTGGCTGCGTCTGTCTGCGACACTGAAAATGTTGGGTAAAAACACGCCCGCTTATCAGGAAGCGGTGATCCGCCGTCTGGTCAGCCCGGTGAACCTGACGGTATCTCAAGCCGGCCAGGTGTATGCCGGTTATGGGGGTAATGCCGATCCCACGTTGTGGGATGGATCGACCCGGATAGGGGCCTCTGCTGGCGCACTGTTGGGGGGCTTACTGGCATATCCAATGTTCGATGCGGTACGCCAGGCCCTGCCGATGATGCAGGCGGTGATTTTGATGGCGTTGTATATCTTAATCCCGTTGCTGCTGTTGGTGGCCGCGTATGAGTTTAAGACCGTGTTTACCCTGACCTGTGTGATTTTTGCGTTGAATTTCCTGACCTTCTGGTGGGAACTGGCGCGCTGGCTGGACAGCCATTTGCTGGACGCCCTGTACGGCTCAGACACCCACAGCCTGTTTAATCTGGCGGGCATGCAGAACACCTCGGATGATTTAATCATGGGGCTGGTGATGGGGACGTTGTTTATTGTGCTGCCGATGATCTGGCTGGGGGCGCTGGCCTGGGCCGGCGTGCGGATGGGCGACGTCGGCGGCCTGATGAGTCAGGGCGTGGGACAGGTCAGACAATCCGCTGGGATGTTTGGGCAGATGGTGATGCAGAAGATGATGTCGAAAGGAAAGTAGACAAACCCGTGTTTACAACGTCAGGGATACGCAGTTATCCCTGAATTGTCGTTTGGGTTTTAGGTCAATTTTCTATTTTTTTGCCTGCTTGATTTATTTATTATTGCCTCGTTCATGAAAAATAAAATAAAGATGTTTAACAAGATAGATAAATGAATCATTTAACGCCAATGCGTTATTGATTTAATTTATTCTATTTTATGATGCAGGTCGGTTTTATATTGGTTTTTGTGTCGTTATATTTCATATTGGGATTTTAATACGCAATATTCATGAGGTGACTCACAAAAAAGAGAATAAACCCATGCCATTTTATTTCATGTGACTTACACTGTAAACGCTGTAATGCTTAACATGTTCTATATCAATAATGTCGTTTTAATGATAATAGACGATTTATAGAAGCCTCAGTGGTTGAAGCCATTGAGGCTTCGCCGTTTAGTGTCATTAAATAAATGCGGGGGAAATTCGACTTACCGATTTAATTTAATTTTTTCGCTATTGAATTCAATATAAAAAGGATTAAATTGGAACGCCTTAAATATCGTCTGAAAATGTTCAGGGAAAGTCATGCGTGATATTGATAAAAATCATAAAAATAAGAAAGTTAAAAAACAATCCGATCATTTTATTCCTTACAAAACGACGTATGATTTGCGGTTAACAAAAAGAGAACCCAATTTAATCAACATACTGATGCAAGTTCAGGGGTATGAATATGGTTTTTTTACGGTGTTAGGTGTCCGCCCTTTATCACAACGCGGTAACCCGAAAAGCACATCCATTTATGTCGTGCGGTGCCGATGTGGTAAATACGCCGTCAGATCACTCAGGGCCATCAGAAACCCGGCGAATATGAATGATATGTGTGAGCATTGTCGTCACCTGTACAACCTGAGACGCAGAAACCACTTTCTTACTGAAGGGAAGGATGTTGATTTGTCAGAATTAACCGGCATTACCGATAAAAAGCCCCTGGACATTAAAGAATAAAGGAAGGGTATTACACTTGAGTATAAGTCTCTGGGCGCGTGAAAATCGTAGGGCAGAGATAATCGCACTGACATTGACCCGGTTTGATGCACACGCTACCATCGAAATGTAATTATCAGTGATCTGTTCGCCTGTGAGGATCACCCATGCGATGGCGAAACAAAGCTCCCGTAGCCTGCAAGGGAGCGCATTACCCTGTGGTACATCTGCGCACTTTTGGAAGCAGATATCGTCAGACAATAACCCGTCGTCCGACGATGAAAGTTATCCGGTGTGATTCACGACCGGCTTATCATGCAATACGAACAGCGCAGGCTTTGCGTTGTCCCGAATACCGACGATAAACGTCCTGAATGTTGTGCGGCGTCACTTGCGTAAAAGCAGCGCGATTACCAAGTGACGCCGCCGGGCGGCCAACGTCCAGAGCACGTCCGGACTGGCTTTACAACCCATTTGATCCACTCATTACTCAAAGTAACCCGCTATCTCGGGCATTTTTCTGTCTGAATCGGCCTGTTTCGTTTGTTTTTTTAACCCACTGCCTGGCAACAGGCTGATACCGAAAAAAGGAGAAATTATCCACGTCACGATAATGAGGCGTTCATCCTGATTGAATCAGGCACTGAACGGGGAGCATGTCATCGCTGTGCTGAGCACGTCGCGAGCTCCTGCAAAAACTCAACACAACCTCGCCCTGCTACACATTGTCTGACGCACCACGGAACGGTGAACCTGAACCGACACGCAGGGATTTGTTTAAAAATAAATAAAACAGCAGCAAAGCAGCAGGAGATGCGAGGATGGCGCAGAAATCGACACGTTCAAAAGTTGAGTTGTTCAGGAAAGAATTTATTGCCTGTGCCCGAAACGGGCACGGAAGTTTTGCGACGGTGGCGGATCGTGAGCGGATTGCCCGGCAGTTTCTTCACTTTCTGAAAGAAAGGGGCATTAAGCTCCGGCAGATGGACAGCCTTAAAACAAAATATATTGAGCACTACATTGCACAGAGAAAGGCTGACCATATCAGCCACCGAACCCTGCAAAATGAGATGGCTGCGTTGCGAACCATTTTAGCGCAGGCCGGAAAACACAAGCTGGCGGCAGCCGATAATCCGCGTCTGAGCAACCGGGTACTGGGTATTGCTAATACGGATCGCAGGGGAACAAAAATGGCGTTAACACCGACGGGATTTCAGGCGGCTTTTCAGCAGGTCGAGCGAAAAGATCGGGGTGTGGCAGCGGTAATGCAGCTGGCGTATGTGTTGGGGCTGCGTACCAAAGAAGCGGTGGAAGCCGGTAAATCCTTAGCCACCTGGAAAAAAGCGCTGGAGAACGGTCATACCTCCGTGCGGATAGTATTCGGCACCAAAGGCGGGCGCCCGAGACAGACGGTCATACTCGATCGCGTAGCGTTGCACCACGCCATTGATTATGCTGAGCGCGAACAGGCAGGCCGCAGCGGCAGATTAATTGATAAGCCCACGATCTATCAGGCGATAGACCGTTACCGTTACGTGGTCAGACGTGCCGGACTGGTAGGTAAGCAAGCGCCACACAGCATGCGATATCATTTTGCCCAACAATCTGGCGCACATTATAAAGCACAGGGTTTCAGTGAGCGGGAAGCGCTGGCACTGGTGTCAATGGATTTGGGGCACGGAGATGGGCGCGGGCGTTATATCCGGCAGGTGTATTGCCAGAATATTGAGGATGAATAAGCTGTATTGGCTCATACACGGTCAGAAGATTTGCTCATTAGAACACGAGCAAACCAACGTTGACACTTAGCTGATTACTCACATGTTATCTCTAACTTGCTTCTGGACATGGATGAGTTAAAGCATTTGTTTAATTTAGCATTTTCCGAATTAATTAAGGTATGATAAATCAGCTACTGAGTGGTACCTAGCCCAGATGGACCGCTTTTTTCTATCAGTTTTGACAGTAAATTACGCAATTCCAATACACTCAGGACTGTCAGTTCCACCGACGTTTTTTTCTCCTGTATCCGCAAAACCGCCAGCACCACATGGGCCAATAACGTCAGCGTAGTATGCCGGTACCAGCTTTGCCATCGCCGCACTTAGTAATAATCCAGACCACATTATCAGATGTGTGCATCAATAGATTCATTGAGTTTTGAGTCTAAATTATTCGGTCTATCTATCAGAATTTTTACATTATTTATATAATACTCTATGCCAGCAGACAAATCTGCAATAAGGTTATTTATCTCGTCGTTAAGTGCAATGAGTTTATTAGAATTTTAGACAGGATAGTTGCTTTAGAGGAAAGTCCTTTGATTGAGAAGCCACGTGTACTAATTTGCTGGATAGGCAATAAAGATATAGAGTCCGCCGAAAATGATGAGATTGGACCGATTCTGGCGACGCTACAAGATTCTGAATTTGACCGCTGTTATCTTATCTATTCTTATCCTGAGCGGCGTGTTACGCCTTATCTTGCATGGCTTCGCAAACAGACTAACCTTCCTGTCACCGCGCATTTCGAAGCGCTCAGTTCACCAGTTCACTTTGGCGAAATTTATGAGGCGGCAAATAAACATCTACAGCATATTGTTGCCTCCGGCTCGGAGTTATGCGTTCAACTGACTCCCGGTACACCTGCCATGCAGGCTGTATGGGTACTGCTTGGTAAAACACGTTACTCAGCGACTTTCTACCAGTCATCGCCTGAGAAAGGCGTAGAGAAGGTGGACATTCCGTTCGAAATTGCGGCCGAATATATTCCGGCGGCAAATACCATTAGCGATGAAAAGATAGTCCAGCTTTCTGCTTATGGCGTAGCGGTGAATACTGCCTTCGACAGTATTATTACCCAAAGTAAACGGATGTTAAGACTGAAGTCGCAAGCTCAAATTTTAGCCACCAAACATGTGCCTGTACTTATTTATGGCGAAACGGGCACAGGTAAAGAGATGTTCGCGAGGGCCATTTGTAATGCAAGTCCGCGCACTAGCGCCCCATTTATTGCCATCAACTGCGGTGCGATTCCCCCTGAGTTGGTAGATTCTACGCTCTTTGGTCACTGCAAGGGAGCATTTACCGGCGCGGTATCAAACAGCAAAGGTGTTTTTGAACAGGCCGATGGCGGCACCCTTTTTCTTGATGAGTTTGGCGAGTTAAAACCCGATGTGCAGGTTCGCTTGTTACGCGTGTTACAGGAAGGAGTCATTACCCCGGTTGGTGCGAGTGAACCAGTTAAAGTGAATGTGCGTCTTATCACTGCAACTCACAGCGATTTGATGCAAGAGGTTGGTAAAGGGCGTTTCAGGGCAGATCTTGTTTACCGTATTGCAGTAGGTGTACTGCATCTTCCGCCTTTACGTGAACGGGAAGGGGACATCTTACTACTTGCAGATACCCTCCTACAGGGCATTTCGGAACAAGATCAATCGCTACAAAATAAACAACTTTCTGTTGAAGCTAAAAACTTTATCCTCAGGTGTCCATGGCGCGGCAACGTACGTGAATTGCATTCAACGCTGTTGCGCGCAGCGATCTGGAGTCCGGATGCGGTTATCACTGCCGATGATATTAAGGAGGCTTTGTTTATGATCCCTGAGGAACAACAAGGTACATCGCTGGTTGATATTTTGGAGGGGATAGATTTGCAAAAAGTCATCTCAAAAATTGCCAACGATTATTTATATCGTGCACTTGAAGTCACCGGAAATAATAAGACTCATGCAGCGCAGTTACTGGGGTTAAAAAGCCAACAAACCTTTACGAACTGGCTAAAAAAACATCAGATAGAATAAGTCCATGACCCTATTATTTTCTCGCTTAGGGTAAATTTAATTCTCTATACCCTGTAGCGATCGCGTTTCAGAGCGTTGATTTTAATCCATCGTAGGGATGTTATTTAGAATAATATCGGTAAAAAATTTTACTTTGCGGTAATTTTATTTATTTTTATTTTCATGATTTGATAATTTAATTCATTTAAATTATTGATATTATTGTTTTTTAAAAGTTGGCACGAAGTGTGCTTTACTGTATTCGTCAATCAACAAAAAGGGAATATACACATGGCAGAGCTTAAAAAATTTCAGATTCAAACTGCACGTCCGCTCCCAGTTATTGTGCTGGCGGATACCAGTGGCAGTATGGCTTCCGATGGAAAAATTGAAGCCCTTAATCAGGGGCTGAAAGATATGCTGCTCAGTTTCAAAGACGAAAGCAGATTGCGCGCTGAAATTCAGGTTAGCGTGATTACCTTTGGCAATAACAAGGCTGAAGTAAATTTACCGCTGGCGCCTGCACATCTTCTGCAAGACTTTATTCCTCTGAGCGCAGAAGGTTCAACGCCTCTTGGCGGCGCTCTGTCGCTGGCCAGCCAGATGATAGAGGATAAAAGCGTCATTCCTTCCCGAGCATACAAACCAGTTGTGGTGCTGGTTTCTGATGGTTATCCAAATGATGACTGGGAAGGCCCGTTCTCGTCATTTGCCAGTGGTGAGCGTTCTTCCAAAGCTACGCGTTTTGCCATGAGCATCGGTGGGGACGCGGATGAAGATATGCTCAGTGAGTTTGCAAATGATCCCGAAGCTCCTCTGTTCAGAGCTGAGAATGCGAGCGACATTCGCCGGTTCTTCAGGGCGGTGACCATGAGCGTAAGCGTGCAGAGCCGGTCAGCGAATCCCACGCAATCAACACCACTCCAGATTTCTGCCGCTGACGATCAGGATTGGGAATTCTGATGCGCCTGTCCGCAGGTGGTGCTTCTGTGACAGGTCCAGCGCATCTTCAGAATGGTCTTCCTAACCAGGATGCTTTGTCCATTAGCGGCTTACGCGGTGGCTGGAGTATTGCTGTTGCTGACGGCTTGGGTAGTCGACCTTTAAGTCATATCGGTTCACGTAAGGCCGTTCATCTAATCAGGCATTTGGCCCAGCGGGGGCAAAACTTACAACACAGCAACATTGCTCAGTGGTTATGTCGCGACTGGCTTGCGCATTTTGGCGATGAGTACCAAGCCTATGAAACAACCTGTCTCTGGGCATGGGTAGACGCGAAAGGTCATGGCGTGGCGGGGCAAATTGGTGATGGTTTGGTTTTGATAAAAAGCCAGGGAATTTTTAACGTGCTGTCTGGTGTCCGAGCTGGATTCGGCAACCAGACGGCAACTCTTGCTCAGGCTGCCCCTTCCGAGTGCAGAAGCCAACGGATTGAGTTAACCCAATCCGGCGATGGCGTACTGATGATGACTGACGGTATCGCCGATGATCTGGTTCCTGAATCGCTGGAATCCTTTTTCGATGTGATTTATCAACGCCAACTCCGCAGCAATAAACGCCAGATGCGTACATGGCTGACAAAGGAATTGCAGAACTGGTCGACGCCCCAGCATGGCGATGACAAAAGCATTGCTGGTTTTTTTAGAATGGACTGAAAAAAATGACTTCGACAACGAAAACAAGCAAGAAACCCGAAGTGCAGGATACAAAAGGTTCGTTTTATGAGCTTAAAAGGGAAATGAGCCGCGGGGGACAGGGCATTATCTACCGCACTCAGTTTCCGCAAACACTCATTAAAGGGTTTACCAATAAAGATGAGCTGGCTCGCCAGCACTGGCGAAATCAGATCGCATGGCTAATCAGGCAAGATTTGAGTGATTTGAAATTAGCGCGTCCCGTTGCGCTGCTGGCGGAGCCTCGCTGCGGTTATGTAATGGAGCTAATGGATGGTCTGGTGCCTTTGCAGAGTCTTCTTGACAGCTTTCTCAACGCCGGGGAAGAGTCGCTGGCCGACTATCTTCAGGCGGGTGGGTTGCGTCGACGCGTGAGAATTTTGAGCCAGCTGGCGAGAACGCTTAATCAGCTTCATTCGCGTGGCATGCTGTACGGCGATCTTTCTCCCGGTAATATTTTTGTCTCGGATGACCCGAAACACGCTGAAACCTGGCTTATCGATTGTGACAATATTAGCCTGTTCACGCACAGTGGGCTGACGTTTCATACGCCTGATTATGGCGCGCCTGAAGTCATCCGGGGGGAGGCGCTTTTGTCCAGCCTGACGGACATCTGGAGCTTTGCGGTTATCGCTTATCAGTTGCTGACGCATAATCATCCCTTTAAAGGAGAGGTGATTAGCGACGGCGAGCCGGAACTGGAAGAGGAAGCGCTGCGCGGCGAGCATCCATGGATCAATGACGGACAGGATGAGTCAAATCGCTGTTATACCTGCCTGCCCATGCAGCTGATTGAACACAGTCGGCTGCCAGAACTGTTTAGCCGTTGCTTTGAACAGGGAAGAATTCGCGCTAGCGACAGGCCGACTATGGCTGAATGGCTGGCGGCATTAACAGAAATCGATGAGCATTTGTACACCTGCAAACACTGCGGTGGCGATACTATTCTCCCTGCTGATCTCCCCGCTGAAGATGTCGCGTCTCATGACACGCTCTGCTTCTTTTGTGATGAACCGGTGGAAAGCGAGCTGGTGCTGTTCGAGGAGTTCCTCTCCGTCGTAGAAGGCAGTGAGGATCAGCTCAGCGAGCAGGTTAACTGGATCCCGACTGGGCGTAAAGTATGGTTGCAAGTGGGGGATCGCAAAGAATTAAAACGTCTGTTACCTACCTTTAGCTACGATCGCTGGCCGGAAGATCATGTTCGTCTTGAATATACCGAAAAGGGTCTGGGCATCCATGCTTTGCCGCAGGGGCAGTTGCACCTGCAACAGGGCAAAACCATTAAGCAGTTAGCCCGCTATCAGGGGCTGAAAGCGAGTCTGCGCGGACAAAATGCTACGGCGTTTCAGCTTCATATCGGTGAGTTGAACGCATCGCACGTGCTTTGGCAATTCAAGTGGTGAGGCCTCATGAATATTAACGATTTCCCGATGATGTCCGAAGATATTCTGGTGCTGTCTACGGATGAGAGTACGGATGGCTTTGAGGCGGAACAGGCGATTTTTATCCGGCCTGATGAGCAGAAATGGTTGGCCGTTCAGGGCAATAAGTACATTAGCATTACCTGCGGTCCTGCCGATCATGAGTTATTCAGTCGCCTTGTGCTGTGCGATCAGGTTCGCTGGCGGCTCACCCTCCTTCAGCAAAAGGGAAAACTATGGGTGCAGTATTGTACGCCGGTTGAAGTATCCGCTATGCAGCTTGAATTGGGTGTTGATGAATTCATTGCTGATGATCTGTACGGAAAACAGGAGATTGCCGATAAGCGTATTGACCTTGCCTGCGAATGGTTTGCTGAAAATTTTGTGGTTAGTGGGCTGAAAGAGGGGGACTGGCTCACGATTGCTCGGTTCAGTAATAACAGCATAGCAGGCAGCTTTCAGATTATTGGCAAAGGCTGGCGTGCTGATGTAGAGCGCAAGAGCGACGGTGGGCTTTTGATAAAACGTGTTACGCGCCACCTGCGTAGTGACAGCGCTTTTTCGTTGCTGGTTGGCCAGTTTTCTTTCTGTGATACCTCTGTTGCGGTAGTACTCAAAAAAAGTGCCAGCCAGCAAGCATTACTGGATGCGGCTCTCAGGGACAATACCAGTTACCTAGAGTTGTGGAATCTGTATAACGAAAAAGAGTGGCAAAACGAGTTGAGACGTGCTGAATCCCTGCGTTCGCTGCGCTTTATCGATTGTGTGGGGGTGGATGAGGGGCAAGACAATGCCTGGCGTTTGACGCCGAAATCGCTCGATGACTACCGGGAGTTCCAAAAACGGTTGCGTGAACTCGAACTGCCTGCGGATACGCAATATGACCTAGGCACGGTTGCTCCAGATTGGGCAGAGGAACTTTCGATGGATGAGAGCAGAGCGGCGGCCAATATTCCGCGTGGCATGCTACGTTTTGAAGCTGATTATGTCTTCTTCAAACCCGCGTCTAACCGCCGTGATATTCGTCCGAAACAACCTGACGGGTGGCTGTATCTCTCTTTGGCGGGCTACCGTACTGCGGGTAAACGCCGTCTAGCCGCGAAACAAAAGATCGATTCGGGCAAACGGATGCCGCAATTAAAATGGCTGTTAGAAGGTATTCCTGTGCCTGCCGCCCGGTACAGAACCATCCCGGGATTGACGCCCTACGCAAAAGAAATTTTCAAAGGCGGCAAGCCGACAGAAATGCAGGAACAAGCGCTGGATGCGGCTCTGAATACGCCTGATTTGGCAATCATTATTGGGCCGCCGGGAACCGGTAAAACACAGGTTATCGCGGCATTACAGCGTCGTCTGGCCGAAGAAGCGCAAAACCAGAATATCGCAGGGCAGGTATTGATCAGTAGCTTTCAACATGATGCTGTCGATAACGCGCTCGAGCGCAGCGATGTGTTTGGTCTGCCTGGCGCACGTGTGGGCGGCAAACACAGAGCGGATGACGATGAGTCGTTGATCGATTCCTGGCTCGAACAGCAGACCATGCATTTGCACGGCAAAGTTCGGGATGAACATGCCAGATACCCGGAGCTTGAGTTCTTCAACAGGTTATCCATCAAGCTGGCCTTTGCCCGCTTGGCTGGCGGCCCGAATAGCCGCCGTGCTGAGGAGTTCAGCGCTATTTTGCAGGATCTGGAAGAACTGGAAAAAATCGGCTCAATTCCGTTATCCATGCTTAAAAGCCAGCTTGAAGATTACATTGAGCAATTGCGCAAACAAGCGTCGGATACAACCGACAGTGCAATCGATAATCAACTGATACAGCGAATTCGTGCGTTACGTGTTGACGCTGTTTCATTCAACGACGATGGTTCCGATCGCGCTTGGGATCTTTTGCGCTGGATACAGCGTTATGACTTGGATTGCGCTCCAGAACGGGTGTCGCTGTTACAGGCGGCGGCAGATAACCTTTCATTATCGACGTCAGACTTCCATGAACTTTCTATGTGGCGGGAGCACTTACTGGAGCAATTTTTACCGGATTACCGGCCTGTGGCGCTAAAAAATCAGGCTGATCCGGCAGGGTTGGCGCTACTTGATGACATCGAGCGGCATCTCGACGGTAAGTTGCGCCAGCGCAAGCAAGGTGTGGCCTGGGTTCTCGAGCAATTGGCTGATAGCCTGACGGTTGACAGACGTGCTGCGCAAAACGTGGTGAATGAGTACTCAATGGTGGTCGGTGCGACCTGTCAGCAGGCCGCCGGACAACAAATGGCGAATTTGAAATCCGTCGCTGGGCTGGATAGTAGCGGAATTGAGTTTGAGACCGTCGTCGTTGATGAGGCGGCGCGCGCCAATCCGCTGGATTTGTTTGTCCCCATGTCGATGGCCCGGCGGCGCATAGTGCTGGTCGGTGACGACAAGCAGCTGCCGCATATGCTGGAGCCCGATATCGAAGGACAATTGCAGGAAGAACATCAGCTTACCGAGGTGCAACGGGCGGCATTTCACTCCAGCCTGTTCGAACGTATGCGGTTAAAACTGCTGGAGCTGGAAAAGAGAGATCAGTGGCCGCGGGTCGTTATGCTGGATACTCAGTTTCGTATGCATCCTGTGCTGGGCAATTTTATCAGTAAGCAATTTTATGAATCAGCGGGCATGCGAGAGGTGAAATCCGGTCGGGATGTGGCAGATTTTGCCTTTGATGAGAAAATGTTAAATGCGCTTGGGGAGTTGGAACCTTACTTCCGAGATCGCGTTTGTCAGTGGATTGATCTGCCGCGGTCTGAGGGAAAAGATAGGACTCACGGATCCAGCCGTGTGCGCGAGATAGAAGCCACGCGTATTGCACAGGAAGTTGAACGGCTGGTAAGAGCGGGAGGGGAAAGCTTCTCTATAGGCGTCATCACATTTTACGCGGCGCAGCGGGATTTGATTATGGAGAAACTCGCCCAGGTGCGTATTGACGGGGTTCCCTTAATGGAACCCCGTGATGGCAGTTTCGAGCCTCATGAAGATTTTCGGTTAGCGCGAAAAGTGCGGGGCGATGGCTCCATCAGCTATGAAGAGCGGCTGCGCGTCGGCTCTGTCGATGCGTTCCAAGGGAAGGAGTTTGATGTGGTGTTACTGTCATGCGTTCGTACCTTTGATCCATCTAAGCCAGCCTTAGGGGCTCAGGATGATGCAGCCGCGCGGGAAGCCCAGTTAAATCGCCGGTTTGGTTTTCTTCGTTTACCCAATCGTATGAACGTGGCCATGAGCCGCCAACGTCAAATGTTGATCTGTGTGGGTGATGCTGTGCTGGTAACTAATCCGGATGCAAAAGAAGCGGTTCCTGCGCTGGCGGCACTCTACCAACTTTGCGGAGGCGTGTATGGCAGTGTTCGCTGAGACCGGTACGTATATGGCGTTCAGTTCTCATCCGTATGGGAAGAAGGAGCCGCTTCTGTGGCCGGTGATGGTGCATCGCGTTTTATACCCGGACGCAAAACGCCCACAGCTCAATATTTTCCAGCGAGCGGTGCTGGGGCTTATTCGGGCCCGCGTAACCCGTCCTGAAACCATGGCGGAGTTGACTGGACTCCATTCCAGTTTAATTAACTTGATATTGGTGCAAAGCGCCAGCCACGGGTGGCTTGTTGATAACGCAGACGCTCTCACCGCTTCAGGAGAACGTCTGCTGGATGATGAGGACGATGATGCAGCTTCTTTTAAATCCGGTTACCTGTTGCAGGATGCTGTCACTGGGCAATTTTGGCCGCGTCTGATTACTGAGCTCAAACAGATTGAACCCGTGAACGCGTTAGCCAAGTATCCTGAATTCATCACTGAGAGAAAGACCGGAAAACCGCTGCGTCCCTATGTGGTGGCCTCCAACAAAGGTCGTTTAGCGCAATTGGATCCTGACGTGCTTATGAAGGCGTATAAAAACTATAGCAATGATTTTCGTGCCAGCCGACAGCTCGATCAGTTACGGTTAGAGCCGGAAATTCGACTACAGGGCGTACAGCGTTTGGATGATAATCCTCAATCCGCTCGGGTACTTATCTGGGTTACGCCCGACAAGCGTGGCGCGGATCTCTGGTCGGTAAAAGACCCTTTTGCTTTGCGAGAAAATGCGCCATGGCTGCAAGAGGCATTGCGGCAGGTCATTGAGCGTGACGCGTTTTTGCTTAGAAGGCTTGAACCGCTGGTTGAGATCCCTCAAGCCGAAAACCAAAGTGTTACCGAGTGGCTTGCGGCTGTTCAGCGAAATATTGAATTTACATTGCTCACGGAATACCCGTGGGCCGAGAAGCAGCCTGATATCAAGCGTTACATGACGGCGCTGTTGATCTACCGAGAAAAAATTCAGCATGCTGGCGCCAACGAACACGAACTGGAAGCTGCAATAACGGAGTGCCAGAAATTACTGGAAGTCGTCATGCAATGGTTGATTCGTACCTTCCCGGCAAATGTGGGGCTGTTGCCAAAGTATAAACAGGGAAATACCAGAAATGCGATCAATCAGGTTATCCTTGAGAAACTGAACATTCCGTCCTTCACTCAGGACGTCATTCGCATACTCTCCGGACAACATTTCGACAAAGTTGAGCGAGCCTGTCGCCAGCCGACGGATTCACTTAAGGCGCTCCTTTTTGCCGCTGCAATTGGAGCCTACAACACACCACAGCATCCGCTCAACGTACTTGAAGATCGGGAATTGCAACTAACAAAAATGCTGGAACTCGCCAGGTTGCGTAATCAAAGCGGCCATGGACAGAGCAGCTACACCGGCAAAACCGCAGTTAAACTCACTTCCCAGAGTGTACTGGAGAGTATTCAGTATGCCCTGAGTGTTACGGAACGATTTGAGGAATGGATGTAATGGCTAAGAAGAATCACCAAAATAGGAAATACAATGCGCCTAAAATACCGCCGCAAAAAATGACGCCGCCGCTTGCCGCGGCAGAAAAAGCTAACACCGATGTCGCCCTGAGCGCGTCTTTTGTTTCTGCATCAGACCTCTTCGCATCCTTTGGTATGACACTGGATATCGATATGAGCGGGGAATGCTTGGAAAGTATCAAGGCGCGTACCCAAAAAGAAGGTGAAGAGTCGTTTGCCCGGTGGCTTATGCAATTTTTCCAGGCGTGCGAAGCGATGAAAACGCTCAAAGAAAAGCTGGAAGAAGAACAAAAGGAGGTTAGCCAACGGTTACTCAGCCACGATGAAAAGTCGCAGAGACTTGCTAGCCAACAGCAACAACTTGAAGACGAAAAGCATGCGTTAAAACTTGCCAGAGATGGGGTTGAGCAGGAAAAAGTCAGTATTGTAAGCAAACGCGCTGAACTGACAGAGAAAGAGCGCGTAATGAATGAACGGGAGATTAACGCGCAGTTTGGTTTTGCCGAACAGAACGCGCTGACCATGCGCCAGCTTGAAAAACATCAGGCTCAACAACTTAGCCAGCATCAAGAGCAACTTCAGACTCTGCTGAGCGAAAAGCGCCAGCTGGAAGAGGAGCGTCATCGCGCATCCAGTGAACTGGACGCGATCAAATATCGTTGCACTGAAGCTGAAGCTGAGCGCGTACGTGCGCTGGACTTGCGCGAGCAGGATATTGAACAACGTATCAAAGCAGTAGATTGCGAGAAGGTACGACTGAAACGGTGGGAAAAGGAGCTGGATGCGGAAAAAAACGATATTCAGAAACGCGTTAGCGATGAAATTGAACGGGAATTGGGCCGGCACAGCAGCGAAGTAAGCCGAATGCAGCGGAAGTTGCAGAAAGCCTACGATGATTATGACCTGCTGAAAAATGAACATGCAGACTTTCAGGATTTGAAGCATGCCATGGGGAACACGCCTGTCGCCGCAGTGCTGGAGCGGCTTGAGCGCTTTCAGGCGGAGAACAACGAGCTGATTCGTAAACAGCAAAGCTCGGACATGGACGAATTATTACGTGAGAAAGACGCACTCAGCAAAAGCAAATATAACCTCGAGAGGCAATGCTATGCATTAAGAGTGGAATTAGATGAAACGAAGCGTGAGCTGAGTGGCAAACGTGTTGCCGCCACCGAACTGCAAGGCATCGCGCTTGAGAAACGAACCCTTGAGTATCATAAAAATGCGCTGGAATTACAAATCAATGAACTGGCAAACAGTATCGAGCACCTCTCTAATGCGCAAAAAACACAAACTCCGTTCCCGGCGATGTCTCTGATGGATAGTGACACACAGTATCGAGCAAGAACGGAGCTTGAGACTGTTGACGATCTCAACCAGTTCGCCACGGAGTTGCAGCACCGTATTGCCCAAGCTGAAGAGCATGTCGAACTGTTTTATCCGCTGGAAGAGATCCAAGTATTACTCGGCGGCCTGGCGATGAGCCAGTTACATATTTTCCAAGGGATTAGCGGAACGGGTAAAACCAGTCTCGCGAAGGCGTTTGCAAAGGCGATGGGCGGTTAATGAGATGGTCCCCACCACCCTGTGAGCGGTATGCTGGCAGGGTGTTTCTTTCAGGAGAAGACCATCATGCAAAACGTTACGCTTATTGGTATTGATCTCGGCAAACATTCTTTCCACGTTCACTGTCAGGACAAATCAGGAAAGGCCCTGCTGCGTAAAAAATTTACCCGCGCCAGACTGATGGAGTTTTTAGCGGGATCGCCATCAGCGACTGTTGTAATGGAAGCCTGCGCCGGTGCTCACTTTATGGCTCGCCGGATCGCTGCTTTTGGTCACGAAGCGAAGCTGATTTCTCCACAATTTGTTCGTCCTTTTGTAAAGAGCAACAAGAACGATTTTGTGGATGCTGAAGCCATATGCGAAGCTGCATCTCGTCCCTCCATGCGATTTGTGCAACCACGAACAGAGGCGCAACAAGCTATGCGCGCCCTGCATCGGGTCAGAGAATCACTGGTCAGAGACAGGGTTAAAACCACTAATCAGATGCACGCTTTTTTACTGGAATTTGGCATCAGTATGCCGATCGGAACCGCCGTGATAAAAAGACTTTCAACCGTCTTGGCAGAGAACGAACTTCCTCCCTATCTGGCACAGTTGCTGATGCGCTTACATGCCCATTATCTTTATCTTGTCGAACAGCTCACCGAGCTTGAGACGGCACTGGAGCAGGAGCTGAGACGTGATGAAACAGGACAGCGTCTTCAGACAATACCGGGCGTGGGTCCGATAACTGCCAGCGTCTTATCATCGCAGCTGGGCGATGGTAAGCAGTATGGCTGTAGCCGGGATTTTGCTGCTTCAACCGGTCTGGTACCACGCCAGTACAGCACGGGTGGCAAAAATACGCTTTTAGGGATAAGTAAACGCGGAGACAAAAATCTGCGACGGTTACTTGTCCAGTGCGCCAGAGTCTTTATCCAGAGAATCGATTATCAGTCAGGAAGGCTGGCTGAATGGGTAAAGGCTCAGCTTGAGCGAAAACACTCAAATGTTGTGGCCTGTGCGCTGGCCAACAAATTAGCCCGGATAGCCTGGGCAATCACAACACGGCAAACTGTGTTCGAAAGGTAACGACGACGCCAGTCTGACTGGCAGGTTAATCGTTAATTAAAGCAGTTCCCAATCTGGTTTTGCGAAGACTGATTATTGATGACATGAACGGCTTATCGACCTGATGGAATCCTGACATAAAAAATGGCTCTCTGAAGCCGTGCGGTTTTTTAGGCTTATCAGGTGCGGAACTCATCGAGGCGCGGGCATCCCTGCCCATAGTGACGCCGGATAGATTTAAGCAAGCCAACATCAATCAAAAATCAGTGTTGCAAAAAAGGTGGGGACCATAGATTTTGTACGGATATTTCCGTCCAGGCTGGCTGGCGAGACAGAGATGATTTGCTCGGGCACTACAATGCGTTTGAGCGACGCTTCTATGAAAAAGATTGTCTACAGGCATTGTACAAAGCCCGTACGCCACGCTGGGAGGATACCTGTAATGTCATCCTGCTTGACGAGATGAATCTGTCACGGCCTGAGCAATATTTTGCGGAGTTTTTGTCCGCGCTGGAAAAAAACAATGCAGATGAACGTTTGATTAGCCTCTCTGAGACGGCGTTGCCAAACGCACCGCAGATGCTGCGGGAAGGGCGCAAAATCCTCGTGCCGGGCAACGTGTGGTTTATTGGTACCGCTAACCATGATGAAACCACGAATGAATTTGCTGATAAGACCTACGATCGTGCGCACGTGATGACATTACCAAAACAGGATAGTCAATTTAAGATCAAGCCAATGGGGAAAAGGCATTACTCCTTTAGTTCACTGCGCAAAGCATTTGAGGCGGCGCGCCAGAAACACAAAGGCGAAGTGACGGAACTACTCCAGGCGCTAACTCGCGATAGCTTTACCGATTGCCTTGACCGCGAGTTTAATCTTGGCTGGGGCAACCGTTTTGAAAAGCAGGCGCTGGATTTTATTCCCGTTATGCTGGCAAGTGGTGCAATGAAAGGTATCGCGCTGGATCATTTGCTTTCAACACGCGTGATGCGCTCAGGTAAAGTCACGGGGCGCTATAACGTGAGTGTTGATGCCGTCAAGGCACTGAAAGGGGCGCTGGAGTCTTTCTGGAGTAGAGAAAAACTGGTAGGTGAGCCGGTCAAATCGCTGGAATTTCTGAATGCCGATATCCGACGCATGGAGGGACGGAACTGATGTGGCTGGATCGGCTAACGGGTGAAACAATATCTCAGCTGCCATCACAGATTGAAGCGGGTCGTTATCAGCTTGCGGTCTCGTCTTTGGTCTTCAACAGCCACACCACGGACTTTTCTGGTGTGCTGGTTAGCGATGGCGGCGAGCGTTGCCAGTTGGGAGATGAGGTCCGGACATTTGTCATGCCGCGACAGGTTAAGTCCAATAAATCCGCCTTACTTTTCAGGGCGGTAGAAACCATCTATCCGGACATGATGCCTTCGTCAGCGTTGATTTCGCCTCTCATGCCTGGGGCGATCATTGACCAGCAAAGCCAGCTTCTGCCATTTGAACAGAACTTGCTCGAGGTGGTGAAGAAAGGGCATCTGCACCAAATTTCACAGCGGCCGCGTTTGGATGTTCATTACGAAGACGAAGTCGCGGATATCGCCCGCGCACGACGTCTTGCGAAAGGTGCGCTGGTGCATCTGGCCTCGCATTCAGAGTGCTGGCAGCGGCAGACACTCAATGGCGTCATTCCCCGGAAGGTACTGGCGCGTTTTAGCCATGACGATTACGACATTTATGAAAATCGCGTTTATGCGCGCCTGCTCGATAAGGCAGAACGTCATTTGCGCACCCGGCTATCGACCCTTCTAAGCCTGCAGGTCACACTGGAGCAGGCTCTGGAATTTTACCAAACGGAGGGTACTCATCACCTTCTGGCCTATGAGGTTTGTCAGCTCTGGGGAATGACATTTAATGAGGATAAGACAAATCAGGCGTTGGTTCACCTGAATGAAACTGTGGACACCCTTCACATGTTACATAAAACCCTCTCTGGTTTGCAACAAACGGGGTTGTACACACTGGTTAACCGCAATGCACAGGTCACGGGGATACTGCATCCAACAAATATTCTTGGACATGACCCGCATTACCGGCATTTGACTATGCTTTGGGAACTTCTCGATAGCACAACCGTGGAGAAAACCACGCCACAGGAACGTTTCCGGCATAATCAGTATCTGGTGGAAGCTTATTCGCGTTATGCAGGTCTGGTATTAAGGCATGCGCTTTACCCTTATCTGCAGGGCGAAAGCGAAGGTTTGTGGGCAGGTAAAACATTGCAACTCGCACAAAAGGGGCTGGAATGGCATTTGATTTGCCGGACAGAGAAGGGTAATTCAGCAGGTAATACATTGCTTATTCTGGTTCCGTGGCTCACTGACCTGGCGGAGCCCATTAACGAGACGAAACTGACCTCTGAGCGATTTGTTGCATGGCCGTCTCAGGATTTGGCGCTATCACCCTCAGGCTACGTGGATAACTGGATCGCGCTTTCGCCGTCAGACATGTACTGTGTCGAACGTTTTGGCCTGCTTATTAATCGAACCCTTTACCGGCAGGTTCTGAAATCCTTCGCTAGACCAATCACTAAAATTCCGACGAAAGCGCTAGCCGTGGCGGAAAAAATTGCACATATCCACGTTGAACATCAATCACATTGCCTGACGGTGCAAGGTGAAGTGGCGGATATCGATTTGGAAAAATTAAAGCGCACATTGAAAGAAGCGAACGCACATGAAAAAGCCTCTGATGTCGTGCAGCGTTGTCGGGAGATTTTGTTTCTGCAAAGCTGCCCGGTTTGTCAGCACAAAACAACTATTGCTTTCCAGCCTCCTGGTGGTTTTAAGACGATCTGTGGCAAGTGTGGTACAGAGCGTTATCTAAGGCAGAAAGAGGAAGGGTTGTTTTTGGAGCAAACAGGCACCAAAGGTGTGCAAACAAGCAATTTTATGACTCTGGGAAAACGAAGTTTCTCCATGCAGATTTAATTTAAAATCCTGCCTTAACTTCTGATTAGTTATTCACGCTCGCTTTTCCGCCGAGCGTGAAATGTGCATTGTTGGTGGTACAGAATGACATCAATTCACTCTGCTCGCACAATAAGAATGAGATTTAAAATATGGAATTACATGGTCATTTGTTGTATGTGGATATTACTTAGATATGCGGTATTGGTTGCGTTTTTTGCATGTACGCGGATATCTTTGCTTGCCGATGCCTTATCGACTGGCTTGGCTGAAGAAACGTACGCATGGGGGAATCCAGGCGCTATCAAAAATATTGTGGCGCAGGCCAGAGACTTAATCGTAACCATTACCGATGAGCAATTAATCTGGGAGCAGGTATACTGAAACGACAACATCTCTCGGTAATTTGTCCGTCAGTCTCCCTCGGTAATCTCACTAATACAAGAAACATTCCTATATCTTCCTGTTGTATACTTTCAGCTATATTTTGCTGTTGCGGCCAATCACGCGCAACATCTTCTTTGATATGTCTCAATATCTGTGGCTCGATTAAGGTTAGTAATTTTCCTAGAACCAGAAGGTCACGTGTGCCCTCATTTTCTATCGACCTGGCATAATACTTTCCAAACCCATTCAATCCACCTAATAACCCTAGTTGTACAAAATCAAACAAACATCACAGGTCAACAAGCGTATTTAACTTCATAATACCTTATTAACCCGAATTCTGGATAAGAAATTGACGAGAAGCCTGTTCCGGGAGCAAAGTTTTGGTGAACGCCTAACACAGTTCCTAGGGGAATAGGCTATGGACAACTTAGTTGAAATTTTCTGCGATGTCGACGATTTTTGCCGTTTTTTCATTCCTCAGTGGGAGCGGTTTTGTCTCGATAACGGGTACCGTTTTCGTTGTCGGCAAGGTCACATGTATCTCAGTGAAATCATGACGATTTTGATCCTCTTTCATATGTCACATTATCGTGACTTTAAAGCCTTTTATTTGAAATTCCTTTGGGTCTATCACCACAAAGATTTTCCCACCTTGCTCAGCTATACCCGTTTTGTCAGTGTTGCGCCTTCCGTTATGGTATCGCTAAGCAGCTACCTGAGCCGTTCATATAATCATGCTACCTACCTTGATGAAAAGAAGGCAATGATGCAAGAATGGTCTGCTAATCTTGATGAGTGGTCTGGATAGGTAGACAAAGTTCCAGAGAATAGAAACTGGCTCTAGATATGTCTAATCAAGTATAAAGTGGTACAGTATATAGATAAGTTAGGATGCGGACAGTACGGATGCTTTTTGAATATGCCCTTAATGATTCAAACACAATAGTTCACGTAGATTCAGTGCCAAACGGAAAGCGCTGTAACTGTGTTTGTAAGCACTGTGGTGATACCCTCATTGCAAGGAACAATGGAAAGATCGTCACACACCACTTCTCTCATACTACAAAGGAAGAAAGCCGTGACTGTCGGATGACGCAGTTACATATAGCGATGCAACTACATTTTTCTTCGCTATCTGAAATTACTCTTCCAACAAATGAGATAACCATCGACGAAACAGATATTGTTGTTTTCGACCTAACAACTGAAGTTAAAAAATCAGTACTCGAATATAGGATCGGGCCCTACCTGGCAGACGTATATCTTGCGACAGATACTGGCTATGTAGCTATTGAAGTCTGCGTTACTCACAAATGTGATGAGGATAAAGAACGGTATTACATTGACCAACAAATTGATTCAATTGAGTACTACTTTCCTCTTGCTAAAGGTAATAGCATCTCTGAATGGATTTATCTAGTAAGAAATAATCTCGTCGAGTACAAATGGATTTATCACTCAGAACTTGAAATTAAGAAAATCGAGTATTTTAAACAGATAGAAGAAGAGAAAAGGAATAAAAAGGCAGAAAAAAGAAACAGTGCTTTAACATCGCTTCGTAACGCCATATCTAGCAAAAGAATTCACTTACCCAATATACATAAAGAGATGGAGCATATTTATGCAGGACAATCTTACAAAGAAAGACTGTTGATCTATTCCAAAAGGGATGTAACTTGTGACAAGGTTTTACTTTGCCATGAATCAAGTGACTATTCGGTAATAGAAGGATATATAGACAATCGCGTGATATCGATTATCTATTCTTTTACCGAAGAGATACCTACTCTAAATTATCAAGATGACAGAAGTATAGTTTGTTGTCATTATTCAAATGAATCGAATACATCGACGTGGACTTGGGTTAAGCATCCATCATTAACCAAGAAATTTGATAAAATAAAGTTACAATTCAGATCTGATTGCAAGCATATCTATCATAAAAGAGTAAGGTCAGTATATCTAAAGGATGAGGTGACCAAGTTCGCATCCGAATACTTAGATAACCGTCAAGCTTACTTTAATCGGGACTATCAGAAATGGAGAAGATGGATGATTAATAAAGAGTTATTTATACCTAGCCAAAATAAAAAAAATCCTTCATTCCCTGACATCTTGAAGAAGAGAGAGTATCGCATGCTCTGGCCATTCCAAGCATGGGATATAATAGTGTTATGTAATCTAGCAGAAATGGTGGATGCTTACCCTGTTAGCCAGAAGATATATTACCACGATTTATTTATTGAACTCGTAGGAAAATATGATTTATCAGAACAATATCGATACCTATCGAAAGAGTTTAAAGATTTAAATACCTCTACTACTACCTTTGATTCACTTATTGATGAAGATAGAATAATTCAAAATGTATTATCTACCTTTGACTCACTTATTGCTGAAGATAGAATGATTCAAGATGCATTATCTCCCTTTGCCAAGATGAGTATCATTTCTGTTAGCAAGGATCACTTAATAAGAAAAGGTTCTCTTATATTAGCACTAGTAATTTAGCCTCATGTTATTTATATGCCATCTACTGATCATTTTACAAGCATTTAGCACAAAATACTACAATTCTATACAGGGCTAGGGACAGGGCTGCTCTCGCTGCCAAGCTGATCTGTCCCCTATTGATTGAGAAGCATTACTATTAATTATCCTTTCGTTCTGATGCTGATAACCATTGCTGACTATAAGCAGATCAGTCTGCTCCTCGCTCAAACCTGCCTGCCAACGTTTTCTCGCACTATTTTTAGTTTTTGTTGGAATCGAATAAGTAATTTGCGAACTGGTCGTCAACTAAAGTATGAACGAGTAAGCGGTTAGATGCGAATACACACTGTGTTTCACTCTTCTACGATTCGGGCAACACCTCCCTGAATAAAAGACTGGCATCGGGCCGCATGTTTCTTTAATACTTCCCCCTGCTTTTTATCATAGTCTTTGTCCCAGGGAACAAAGTGAAGCATATTCAGATAGTCATTTTTGATCGTGGCCGGACACAGAAGTTTAACGTTATTAAGGGAATAAATCAGAATTCCTTCAACCGTAAAACTTTTGCCAGCCACCAGTGGACTAACCTTCCACTCAGAACGCGTAAAGAGTGCCATCGGCATTCTGCTTTCATCTATCTGATAGCGCCGGATATGCCAGTCTGCCACGCCAGCGGCAGACAGCGATTTATCGATGAGTACAGGAATGAACGAGGGGACATACATACTGATGAGTAGGATCATGGTCAGGATGATTATCCCTGAAAAATGCCGAAATCTCTTCGTCACAACGGCCTGGCCCAATTTCACGTACCCCATTCCGGGAAGGATCGAAAGCAGAGCAACAATAAGCATCGATATACCCGTTTCATCAGTGTCGCACCTTCCGTTTTAGTGGCACTATGTAGTTATCTGAATTCCTTATCCAGAATTCAGATACCGTCTCAGTCATTAAACTGCAAGCGGTATTTCTGCGTTAAATAATGTGCCTGATTTCATCACGCCATCGGCACTAACACACAATGTCGGATAGACGACACCTGTTACCAAGTGCCGTCCTCCTAAGAACCGTACGTGCAACTTTCACTGCATACGGCTCAAGCCTCCACTAAGGCGTATTACGTTACCCAGCAACCTACATTGCAGTCAGAGCAGGATCGTGCCAAGAGTGACGACTTTCCTTTTTCGATTTACTCTTAGCCAAATAGGTTTGGTATTGAGGATCGAATAGCGTTGCTACACTCCTAATCTTCACATGCCTTTTTATCGGCGTTTGAGCTATTTGAACCAGATTAAAATGGCCGTCCATATTGGCTATTTTCTGCCAACCATGAAATTGCCATTCTCCTTGACGGTTCATGTAGTATTTTCGACGTACCCAATCTTTGGATTTAGTTGGATGACGTCTGACCGCCCATCGCCATAACAACCAGAAGAGTTGATGACCTGGATAGCCGAAGGTTCGCTTTGCCACGCAATGGCGATAATAATTCGCCCATCCTCTCAGTTTGGGATTCAACATTTTGATGAGATCGTTTACTGGAGTCGTTGCGTGTCTCTTAATGAGTTCGCGCAGGTGACTCAAAAATAATAGCACGTTACTTTTACTCAGTTTTATGAGGAGCTTGCCTCTGTACTTTCTAAGATTAAACCCAAGAAAATCAAAGCCATCATTGATATGAGTGATATGCGTTTTCTCTTCGGAGAGTGTCAAACCTCTTTCTCTCAGAAAATCAATGAGCTGTGGCTTGACTTCATTCAACAAGACATCTTCTGATGCCCCTGTCATCACGAAGTTATCGGCGTATTCGATGGAGTTTATTCTATCGTCCGTTTTACGTGCCACTTCTTTAACACGCTTTTCCAAGCCAGCCAACGTCAGTAGCATGAGCGTCGGAGAGATAATACCGCCTTGCGGTGTTCCTTCCGCTGTTCGATAAAACAATCCCTTATCGATAAAATCCGATCCAAGCCACTGCTTCAGCATCCGTTTGTCTATTTGAATATTTTCAATTAGCCATTGATACCCGATCTTATCGAAGCAGGCTTTGAGATCCTCTTCCAAAACCCATCGGGCAGAACGTTTTTGACACAAGCATTTGAAGCATTGTGCAATCGCGTCTGCCGTGCTGCGGTTAGGTCGAAAACCGTAACTGTTCGGATCAGCTATTGTCTCAGAGATTGGATCCAAAGCAAGAAGATGCAACGCTTGCTGTGTTCTATCTATCATGCAAGGGATAACTAAGGGTCTGAGTTTGCCGTTTTTCTTGGGGATATAGAGACGCCTGAGTGGTTTAACTTGATAGCCTTTCCGACTTCAATTGATTTGCCGCAGCCATGCGACGAGCATCTGTGTTCCAAATGATGCCGTCAATTCCTAGTGTGTGACTGCCTTTGTTTTGAGACACTCGCTTAACAGCAAGAAGTTTTGCTAATATCGAGTGCGTGAGTACCCACTGCAACGCTTTCGCCTTGCCGTGTTCACCCTCTCGGGTTGCTTTTGCAATGCGCATTTGAAGCTTTAACACATGCGACTCAATCGCTTTCCAGTCAATGGATTGCCACTGTGTGCCGTTAGGAGAGGCACTCACTTCTGTAGAAGCCATCATTTGCGTTTCTCCTTAAATAAAGTTCTTCAAATCATCTTGCAATGGGAGACCCGCCAGAAGTCGGCTCGCTTTCGCGCCAGATATCAATCTGTATCCGCCTCATTACAACGCGGCCTTCGCTTTTTCTAGCCTCCTTTACCTGCACATCTATCGGCTCTCTTCACAGATAACTTTCCCAACGGGAGATATACAGGCTTACCTTGTTCCGTATGTCGCGCAAAATATCAGGTTAGATGCCCACTCTAGTACGGAGAGTTTATCGATCACGAAAGAGTACTGCCCAACTTCTTTCCAACTCTCGTTGCCATTTTGGCCACAGCGTATTAACCACTTCCGCTGTTTCTCATATAACGTACCTTACATGGATTCACCTATGTTCATCATACTGACACCCTGGCGCTTACCCGATCTGTGGTTATCAGGAAGAACCTCCTCTCACGATTCGATTCCCATTCAGCCTTGTGGCCGAATTTCGTTACATTGTCAGATCCGCTGCTTTATTCAGAATCCCAGGGTCACCTGGTGATACAGGTGGTTCACTCTTCTCGTGGTGAACAACGCTTCATACGACTTCAGGTCGCACGGGCATAAATGAGTTATAGACCAAGCGGCCAGAACGGGTCACCGCGTGAAATGAGCATTGACAGCCTACCCCCCGATTAACCCAAAAGGCCATCGTGTTCCTGACATTATTTTTTGTCCCGGGAAATGAATTACCCATTGACCTTATGATTTCCGTTTATTAGCGTAGTCAGACTTATCGATGATCCGGTCGCTTGTAAGGATCACCTTCGGGCAGCGACAATAACACTCCTGTAACCTGCAAGGGAGTACACAACCGTGTGGTACATCTGCGCACCTTTGGAAGCAGATATCGTCAGTCTGATGACGATGAAGGTTTCTTAATCTCAACCATCATGGCCAACAGGCCAGTCACCCAACGGGGAACACGTTTCCTATTGGGTCAGGTGTTCCCCGTTGTTTTATCAGGAGAATACCATGCAACAAAATACAACCCCGGCAACGGCACACACTGTGCCCGCGTCTGAACACTCCCCTTTTGCTGAAATTTTTCCACAAACCAGTTCACTGGAATTGATGCTGCTGGAACACACGTTCATTAAAGCCGCCGCCGTGCTGTGTGACGATGACCGGTGTGATCAGTGGGAGTACCGGAAAGTGTCAGACAACATCGCCTATGTCGTGCCGGCACGGTCGGATTCATCTGTTGTCAACGTCAATACCACGGGCTTTAAAGGCGAGGTCTCCGCCGATGCCTTCGGGCTGATGGTGACCCTGAGCGTGTTGGGTTATCTGGCGGCCCTGATGAAGCTGGACGGGTACGCTGAACGGTTTTGCGACCTGCGTGAATATGCGCTGCAACATCCTCAGGCTCAGTGTATCCGGGCGGCTTTAGGCTTAAAGGATGCATAGAGGGAGAACGTAATGCCAAATAATGAACTGATTATGCTGGACAGTCTTGCGCTGTCGGTCGTGTTTCCCGACAAAACCCCGCTGGAACGGTTGTTTCTGGGGTTCCTGCTGGCGAATACCGCATCAACGTTATGCGGCGATTATCAGCCTGAACAGTGGACAAGCCGACAGGTGTCTGAATCGCTGACTTATATGGTGCCGACACGGGCGGAAACGTATTCCGTTTACCTGCCGGATACGCAGCTGACGGTCACGCTTTCAGCCGATGCCTTCGGGCTGGCGGTCACGGCCATCGTATCAGCCCGTATCGCGGTGCTGGAGACCCCGAATGAGGAGGTGTACCGGTTCTGCGCATTGCAGGAGTATGCACAACAGCATCCGGAAAGCGGCCTGATAACATCGATCATGACACTGAAACCCAGAGAGGACGTTATCAGTCCGTCACTTATCCCTGACAAAAATAATCATCACTGACGTTATCAGCCCATGAGGCTGTTAACGCTTTTCTTCAGCGCCTGACCGGGGAAGCGAAAACACCTTCCCGGTATCGGGCGGGTGTTTTCTTTATTTAACGTGAAATCAAGGAACAACACCATGAATCCCATTTTTTTACCGGCACCGGATGAGGCCGGCACCACATTACGTGAAGAGCTGTTTACCGCTCAGGTCACCGGCCTGAGGCAACACCCGAAAGCACTTCAATCATTGCAGCCGGAAACCCTGATGGTGTGCGAAGCCGCCACCGTCGCGGAAGTGGTGCAGCGGCTGAAGGTGATCCATCTACTGGGTGACTGGCCGGTGCCGGAGAGGTTATCTGCTCAGGTTTCGGGGACTTTTTTTCCGCTGACCGTCATGATTTTTGACGCACAGGACAGAAAAGTGCTCGGTGGCCGGTTTGATGAAGAGATTATCTGGGCGCAGCCGGTCACACTGACGTCAGAACGCCTGTCATTGGAACAGCAACAGCAGCGGTTATGTCAGGCAGCGATGCTTGAGCAGAGCTGGCAGAATACTCCGACGGCGCGTGCGTTGTGGCACAAGGCACATTTATTGTCACTGCACATGGTTTCATCCCGTTATCAGCAGTGCAGTGAAGTGCAGGATATTCTCCGGCACGGCGTATCTGTCAGTATTCCGGAGGCCGCGTGATGACCACTACACGTTTAACCGTTTGGCAGGTGATTGCGGCGGCTTTGCTGAAACGGCATTTTGGCTTGAATCTGACTGACACGGTATTGTGTGAAACCGGTACGGTGGCAGCACTGATAGCCCGCGGTGTCCGGCCTTCAGAAGCCATTAACGAACTGGTGGATAAATACGACTTAATCCGGCTGAACACGCAGGTTATCCTGCGCAGTACGCCTTATCTGGATATCCACGATGAGCTGACGGTTATTTTTGACAGTGGTCTGGCTGACAGGCTATTCAGGCAGACCGGACAGTAATCCTTTTTGTTCAATCTACCCATCGGGGGAACTGTGCCCTGGGTGGGCCGTTCCTCCTGTTTATTCTTATCATTCAAGTGAGGAACTTAACCATGGCAGAATGGTGCACTAATCAACTGGAAATCACCGGCAAATCCGTCTGTCTCGATGTAATGCAGCAGTGGGTCTGCGGGGAAGAAGTCCCCCGTTACCGTCAGGCGGTGTTACAAAGCCTGCGGTTATTTCTGGCGGGTTGTGCGGGAATACTGAAACCGACCAAACCACAAACCTACACTCCGTACCCGGCGCTGGTGCGCGGCACGGCGGTGCCAACGGCGCAGCATCTGGCCTTTGAGCAGTGGTTGTTGTTGTTACAGAATAATGTGCCGCTGAATAATGACAATATCAAACGCATTGATAACCTGTACCGGCAGTCCGGTCTCAGCCTGATGTCCTGGGACAAGGTGCCGGAAGCGGCGCGTGATATTATCGCCCGTCTGCTGACCCGCCAGTATACCGACTGGTTCGGCATGGTGGGCTGGTCTGACACACCCGATATCGGGGCATGCTGGGATAAGCTGAATGCGTACCCGCAGGCGGCACAGCCCTGCGATATGCTGATGATGATGTCAACGAATCTGGCGACTGAAATCAACGGTAACAGCACCCTGCTGAAAGGCATTGCCACGACAGCGCAGTTTTACGAAGAGCAATACGGGCTGGAATGGCCGTTTGGTCACCATGTCCGCTGGGAGCGCCGCAATGTCAGCAGCTTAACCGTGCGCTTTGATTCCCCCTGGGCACCGCCTTCACCCGAACTGATGGGCGAGCTGTCCGCGATGTTTGACTGTGAAATCCGCCACTGGTACAGCGATGCGTCAGGCCAGCTCAAAGGCTACGATTGCTATGACCAGGGCGAGCACGTGGACAGCGGCTACGGGCAGTCAGGACGGGAAAACCGGCCGGCACTCTATCTGGTCACCGGTGAGCAGGCGGAAACGGCACTGGCTCTGCCGGCTATCGCGGTCGGGCAATAGCCCTTCGTTTAACGCAGTATCCATTTATTTTTACCTCAACCGAAAGGGGAACTATTCCCTTTTCGGGGTGTGTTTTCCTTTTTTCGCTTTTTGTTCAGCAAGGAAAACACGCAATGGCCTCCCGAACCGATCATCAGAAAGAATTTATTTCGCTGTTTAAGCAAACGGCCCGTTATCATACCCGTTATCAGGTCTTCCGGGATTTTTGCAATTGTGCTATGGCAGCGATCCACAATAAACACTGTTTCAGTGAGGAGCTGGAGCAGTATTATCTGAAAACCATTAACAAGTACGAGCGGGCCGATGTTGACCGGATCGTACAATTGTTTTCGCATGTGGTGCTCGGACTGGCGCAGGAACCCGGTGATTTTCTGGGTAGTGTGTTTATGCGGCTGGAACTGGGTGATAAGGATCTTCAGCAGTTCTTTACCCCCTGGAGTGTGGCCAGAATGATGGCACAGATGCAGTTGCAGGATGCCGCCGGGCTGTTGCAGACACAACCGTTTGTCACCTTGTGCGAGCCGTGCTGTGGTGCTGGCTGTATAACTTTGGCCGCCGCTGAAGTGCTGCGGGAGCTGGGGCACGATCCGTTGTGCAGTCTGTGGGTTTATGCGATTGATATTGACCCGCTGGCGGCCGTGATGGCGTATATTCAATTATCCCTGACCGGTATTCCGGCCGCCGTCACCATCGGCAATGCCCTGCATGATGGTGGTGACAAGCGAACCCGTTATACGCCCGCGCATTATCTGGGCAACTGGTCTCAGCGTTTGCGGGAGGCGGAGCTTATCGCCGCCTGAACGCATTTTTTCAACGATGAATATTGCGCCTTTCGGGGCGCTTTTTTTTTGTTTTTAAATGGCGTTAATACAAAGGGTTATAGTGAAAATTAAGCTGATTCTTTAAATCAATCAGGGGATGAACCGGGTCAGTTTAATTTTCATTTCCGAAAAAAGAGTTGTTCCTTGTTTCCGGCAGGGATTGACCGACACTGAGCCAAATCTGAACCGAAAGAGGAAAAGTGATGTTTCAGCGTTTTAAATCCCGTTTTACCCGCCAGAAACTCCCGCAACCCAAATCACGCCCACCGGAAGACAGTCGGTTTTTTTTTCAACCCCAATCGGCTGACGAATTGTTAGCAACGCCCCTGCGCCGTCAATATCTCCAACAATTATGGCAAAACAGTGCGCTCCCTGAAGGATTGTATCAGCGCTTTTATCTTGCGCCGGTGAAGCAATTGCTGGGTAATGTCCAGCAGGTGCCGGCAACCCCGAAGGGGGAATGGTCAGCGTCGGGGGGATTTGCTGATCTGACGCTGGCATTTACCACCTGTGCTGTACGGCTGGCAAAAGGGCATATGCTGCCTCCGGGGGTACCGCCGGAAACCCAGGCCGTGCAAAGTCTGCTGTGGCAGGCGGTGGTATTCTGGGTCGCGTTGTTTTATCACCTGCCGCTGTTGCGGCAACTGGAAGGGGAACTGGAAGACGGGTATCACTGGCAACCGGGTGTCTGTGTGCCTGACAAACCCTTTCGTTTCCGCTTTCGCACTCCTGAAAACACGCCTTCGATCCCCCAGGAAGCGTTGCTGGCGGCCTGTCTGTTACCGGAAAAGGCCATGATGTGGCTGGTTTCGGTACCGGAAGTCTGGCACTGCCTGATGCAGCATCTTAATGGCCGTCCGTCCACTGTGCCGCTGATTGATGCGCTGCTTCAGGAAGCGGCCGGATTGGTTCATTCACCGCGGGTGAAGCCGTCTGTTTCACCCGCAGTGGCAGACACGGCTTGTGTGTCTGAAACGGGAGCAACAACGGCTCCGGAAACAACACCGATCCCGCCCGCCAGTGAAATGAACAGTTCGTCCCCGTTCACGGCTGACGATACCCGGACACTGCTGTCATTATTTCAATCAACTGATTGATTTCTTGACGGCAACCTGACGGAAAAAATAACCATCCTGACTCAAAACTGATCAAACGATCGGGACGGGAGAAAGAAGTATTGTCACTGACAGTCACCTAACTTCATCATTTAACAATAAATAATTTAAATAGTTATGGGTATTTTGGGCACCTGAAGGGGGCTTCTGAACAGGAAACCGCATGAAGGCGTGATAATTGAGGGAAAAAGAAGATGTTGTACACAGCAGAAACATTCAGTTGGGAAGCGTTATTAGACGAGTACTTTTTTTCACATATCCTGAGACCGGATACCGAGTGGAGTTACCGGAAGGTCGTACGGGGTTTTATCCGGTTTATGGGGGAAGCGGCCTCACCGGCGCAGGTCACTCACCGGGATGTGCTCCGGTGGCGGCGTCATCTTCTGCTGGAGAAAAAACAGTCGAGCCATACCTGGAACAATAAGGTGGCGCATCTGCGGGCCATTTTTAATTTTGGCATGGAGCAAAAACTGTTGCCTCATACCGAGAACCCGTTTAATAACGCGGTGGTGAAAAAAGAGAAGAAAAAGAAAAAAATTCTGAGTGAATCGCAGATAAACCGCATTAATCTGCTGATGGGGAAATTTGCGGAAGACGAAAGAACTCAGGTCGCACCAAAGGGAGGGCGTTGTGCCCTGTATCCGACCTGGTACTGGTCAACGGTGCTGGCGACATTGCGTTTTACGGGGATGCGGCAGAATCAGTTGCTGCACCTGCGGTTGCGGGATATCAACCTGGAAGGGAACTCCATTGAACTGGGTCTGGCAGGCAGCAAGAACCACTGTGAATGGGAGGTGCCGATTGTTCATCCCCTGAAACCCCGGCTGGCACACTTAATTGAACGGGCAACCGCCGCCGGGGCTGAAGCTGGCGATCCGATTTTTGACCTCAGCCGGTTGAGTGTGCCGCATCCAAGCCGGCTTTCCCGTTACAAATACGATATTAACCGGGAAAAACAACAGCTCCGGTCTTTCTTCCGGCGGTTGTCCAGAGAGTGTGACTTTGCCGTCTCCCCTCACCGGTTTCGTCATACTGTGGCTTCAACGCTGATGAAAGCGCCGGATCGCAATCTGCCGCTGGTGAAAAGATTGCTGGGGCATCGTAATGTCGCGACCACGATGGAGTACATTGATCTCGATATGGAAGTAACGGGGAAAACACTGGAGCGGGAACTGGGGTTGTACACCGACCGTGCTGATGAAAGTGGCGGTGAGAGTGAATAAAACGGATTAAAAAAGACAGGGCGGGTCTCAGACAGGATTTAGGAGGTGGTTTGTGCGAGCTGCCCTGCATCAATATTGATGGTATGAAAAAGGAATATTACTGATCCTGCATCCCGTGAAGTTTTCACTGACTTGACATCAGAATCAATTACTGAAATCATTACCTTCAACAAGAAAGGGGTAACTGTTAAAACAGCTACCCTTCAATCTTGTCTAAACTTTTTTAAACACCACAATAGTGTGCAAATTGTCATTCAACATCTTATTAACTATTGTTTGTTTTTCGCGCCTTTGTCAGGAAATTTAACAACCTCTGACAAACCCGCATAAAATCTTGGTGCCCGGACTCGGAATCGAACCAAGGACACGGGGATTTTCAATCCCCTGCTCTACCGACTGAGCTATCCGGGCTAACGGGGCGCATTAAACCGTATTCAGCTAAATCCGTCAATGACTTTCTGCGAAAAAACCGTGAAAAACGGTCGTTTGCTGTATTTTCATCCCAATTTAGAGTGATTATTCAGATTGGGCTGCTTTTTATTAACTGAATGCGCCATTTTTTCGGCATTTTGCAATGGTCAGAATATCCTGTGCCAGCAATTTTGCCGTTATTACATCTTCAAGTTCTCTTTTTACTAATAGTTTGCTGAGGCATCCCTCAAGGATCAGTTCCATTTGTTTGGCAACCCGTTCACTGTTTTCGATCTCAAGTTGCTGTAATAACTCTACGGTATAATGAAAAGAATTTTGTTTTTGTAGCTCTGCCAATTGGTGGATCGGATGCTCTGTATCAGGGAAGACACTGCAAGCTGCAATGAACAGACAACCCGGATAACGCTGTTTCTGTACTTTTTCCTTGAGGGTGTCGTAACGTGCCAGTAATTTTTGCTCAGGGCTCAAAACCTCATCTAGCAGGATCTGGCGCTGCCAGATTTCAATCTGCTGACCGTGATGGCGCAGGCAATCGTAGAGCAAGGCTTCGCGATCAGGCCAGAAATGCTTTATTTGATTGATATCAACTTTCAGGGGAGTTAAAAGCGTCTCCAATGTTGATGACAGGCCATGCTGCTCAAGTAAAGTCAGGGCATGACTAAGAACATATTCACGTTGCACAATTACTCTCCTTTTAAATTATTTTTGTAGATGCTGTAAATGGCGGCTAAAGCGTCCTGCATCCATGAAACCACTGACTCGTGAATCGGGTAGCTCTTTTCCATGAGCATCAAAAAACAAGATAGTGGGAAGCCCCAATACCTTCAATTTATCCAGTAATTCTTTCTGTTTTGAACCGTTCTCCGTGACATTTGCCTGCAATACGAGGAATTGACTCAATTGCGCCTGCACTTGTGGATCGGGGAAGGTGTATTTTTCAAATTCCTTACACGCTACACACCAATCTGCATAAAGATCCAGCATGATGAGTTGATGACGGTTCTTGGCTAGGATCTGGCTTAGTTCCTGCCAGTTACTGACTTGCTGAAACTTCAACGATGGTTGCTGTTGTGTCGTAGCTGAATTTCCCCATACCCAATCCTGTATGGGGCGGGAGGCGATGAGTGTCAGCACCAGTAAGATGAGTTGCAGGGTGCGTAGCCAGCCTTTTTTGCTGTTTAAGGTCAATGCGAAAGCCCAGCCAAGGAAAGCGATTGCCAGCAAACTCCATAGTCTTATGCCCCACGTATCACCAAGTACACGCTCCAATAGGAATACAGGGAGCGCCAGAATAATGAATCCGAAGGCTTCTTTAACGTACTGCATCCACGGGCCTCTGCGGGGCAGGAGTTTGTGACCGAATAGCGTGACGGCAATAAGTGGCAGGCCCATGCCAAGAGCATAGAGGTAAAGGGTCAGCCCGCCAAGCAGGGTATTACCGCTTTGGGCGATATAAAGTAAAATGGCACTGAGGGGAGCGGTAGTACAGGGGGAGGCGATCAGCCCCGCCAGGATTCCCATGACGAATACGCCAATGTAAGAGCCGCTTTTTTGTTGGTTGCTCCAGTCAACTAAACGAGTCTGTACAGAAGAAGGGAGCTGTAATGAGTACATCCCAAACATGGACAAGGCCAGCAAAATAAACAGAATTGATAGCCCCACCAGAATGTAAGGGTTCTGCAATGCAGCCTGAAACTGCAATCCGGCGGCGGCAACGATCAATCCCAACACGGTATAAGTGAGCGCCATTCCCTGTACGTAACTCATTGCCAACCAGAAAATGCGTTTTAAGCTATCGGGTCGCCGCTGTCCTAGAATAATACCGGAAATCAACGGATACATTGGCAGAACGCAAGGTGTAAAGGCAATGCCAATCCCAATCAGCAATGCCCATAATGGTGAAAATGGCACGTCAGGTACGTTGGGAGGGGATTCTTCCTGCGGCAATGATGCCTTCTGAGATGTCGTTATGTCAGGTTGTTTTGCGGCTTCATTGGCTGAAGGAGCCGAGGCAATAATGGCTGACAATGGCACAGTTATTGTCTCTGGAGCATAGCAGAATCCGGCTTCTGCACAACCTTGGTACGTGACTTGCAAATTGGAGTCATTGGAGGCAGAAAGGATAGGGGCGTTAATCTGTGCTGAACCAAAATGAACCTTAGTCTTGCCAAAAAACTCATCTTCGTGATCTACCGATTCGGAGAAATTGAGATGACCCAACGTTGCTTTTATCGGAGTGATAATGAACTGCTTTTGATAAAGGTAATAACCGGGTTTGATATCCCAGTTTAGTGTAAGTTCGTTGCCTTTCTGTTGAAAATCAAACACGAATGCTTGGGCTACAGGAAGATAGCGATTTTGTCCCGGCTGCTCAAACAGCGCATTGGCCTTGACAGGAGAAATAGCTATACCACCCAACAGCAGAAACAATATGAGAATACGTTTCATCATAAGATAATCTTTGACCTGTCTGTATCTTGGTTCATAAAATTTGCCAGAGTTAGCATGATATCTGAGTTAGAACTATAACTGATGAAACTCATGGCAGAAAGCGACTAGCCTAATATTAAGGCAATAAGCGGGTTATTTTAAGAAAAGGGTTTGAGGCGGGAATATTTCAGGGGTGTTTAAGCCCCTAAAATAACATACTGAAAATTTGGATAATTACAGGATCATACCACCAACTAGGAAACCGAATGTCACGGCTAATGCAACAGCAATGGTACCCGGAATGAAGAATGGGTGGTTGAATACAAAACGCCCAATACGAGTGGTGCCGGTATCATCCATCTGCACAGCCGCAACCAGAGTCGGATAAGTTGGCAGAATAAATAGGCCAGAAACCGCAGGGAAAGAGGCGAGAGCCGTCAGTGGTGTGACATGCAGCGCCAGTACCATGGGCATCAGAGCCTTCGCGGTTGCTGCTTGCGAATAGAGCAGAGCAGAGCAGAAGAAGAATATAACAGCCAGCAGCCACGGTTGGGCATGAATCAAACTACCCGCGGTTTCTTTAATCCAATCCATGTTAGCTTGAACAAATGTATCTCCTAACCATGCGACACCCATAATACAGATACACGCGCTCATACCGGCTTTAAAGGTGCTTGAATTTAAAATAGCATCGGTATTCACTGAGCAGATAACCGTTGTGAGGGTGGCGATGCTTAACATGATAATCAGAATCGCGCTGGTGGTATTTACCAGTGGTTTTTCAACTAAACCAAGGCTTGGACTGTTAATAATCGCATAAATAACGATCCCAACTACCCCTAACAGAAACAGCAGTACAGAGAGTTTAGCTTTTGGCTTGATATCAACTTTATGACTGCCGCGTAGCTCAATTAGGCCATCTGCAAGGCGTTTTTGGTAGACAGGATCGTCAGACAGTTTGGAATCAAAAAACCATGAGACAATGAATGACATCAAAATAATTGCAGCAAACGATGAGGGAATAATGACCATCAACATCTGAATATAGCTGACACCTTGCCCTTCCATGACAGAAGACATATAAACTACGGCTGCGGAGATTGGCGAGGAAGTCAGTCCAATTTGTGCGGCTACGACAGCGGTTGATAGCGGTCGGCATGGTTTAATGCCTTGCTCTTTTGCGACTTCGGCAATGACAGGTTGTGTTGCCAGAGAGATATTTCCTGTTCCCGCCAATAGCGTCAAGCAATAAGTGACGATGGGTGCGAGGATAGTGATGTATTTTGGATTTCTGCGCAGTAGTTTTTCTGTTTGTTGAACTAGATAATCTAGCCCCCCAGCCACTTGCATGACAGAAATAGCGGCGATGACTCCCATAATGATTGAAATAACGTCAAATGGAATGTTTCCCGGCTTGATTCCAATTGTGGCCAATATTAAAACACCAAGTCCTCCTGCAAATCCAATTCCGATTCCCCCTAGTCGTGCTCCCAAAAAAATGGCCAGCAGAACGATAACTAATTCTACGGCTAGCATGTTATGTACTCCTTAGTTTATTTAATGTTGTGAAAATTTATTGTTAAATTTTTGTATTGTTGATGAAAATAAAAGGCATTCGAACCCACTGAGTGAATGAATTGATCACTAAAAATATTGTATTTCATTAAGTCATCATCAAAACGTTTTACTTTATATACTGGATATTTTTCTTTATTAAGTAATTTAATAAAGATTACATCATTATACTTTGTTTTAACACAAACTTTTCACGTTTTTATAAGTGTAAATTATATTTAATTTTTGATATAAAAGTGAGTTACGATTCATAATTAGGAATAGCATAAATCATGTATCTATAGCGTTAGGCATTAAATTACGATAAGTAATTTCAATGTGAATACTGTGCTGCTGTTAATGTATAAAACATTTTTAATGTGATGCTTGTTAATCTAAATGTTCACTAAATCACCTTGATGTTATCAAATGGCAAGAGATATGAAGTATTTTTGATGGTTATAATTAGGTATAGAGCCTGTAAATTAAATTGTGTATTTACCTTATCTTTGCTCATCAAGAATGTTGTGCTTTAATAAATTCGGGCACTTTGGTAAAGGAATGAGTGACTTTAACTAACCTGAGTTTCGTTTAAGAAGAGAACTAAAGCGCCTGAGGGACGATCAAAGTTTTGTCAAAGAAAACTGAATAGTAAGACTCCTCAGGCTATGACTACTTTAGAAGAACTTTATTGCTGCGTCGATGATTTCTGCCAAAAATTTAGCCCTCTCTGGCATCAACAACTTATCGAGAATGGATTATGTCAACGTAGGCGCTCCTTTTTCCTTTCTCTCAGCGAGGTTATGACGCTCCTCATTTTATTTCATATGAGCCATTACCGGAATTTTAAATGCTTTTATCTCGAGCATGTCATCCTTTATCTGCACAAGGAATTCCCGGGATTAGTCAGTTATACCCGTATGCTTACGTTGAAAAAAAGAGCACTTATTTCCCTGCACACATTCCTGTCATCACGTAAAAGCCAAACCGCAGGCATTGCGTTTATTGACTCAAGCAAAACTGGCTGGTTTTATGGTTTTAAACTTCATTGGCTTATTGATGATTACGGGGCGCTTTTAGCGGTTAAATTGACGCCCGGTAATACGGATGATCGTCAATCGGTTAAGACACTATTGAATGGGGTAATCGGACATGTATATGGCATCAAAGGTTATCTTTCACAGGCACTGTGTGATGAGCTTACCGCAGAAGGGAATAGAACATTCAAGACACCGTAGTGTACTCGGTTTTTTGCTCGAAGTGGTGTCAGGATTAATGGCTTACACTTTTCAGCCGAAAAAACCGAGCCTGAATTTACGGAGTTCTGAACGGGCTCTTCTTAAACGAAGCTGAGGCTAAATACTCTATTTGAAGGTTATGGCAATCAATATTTGCAATTAATTGTTCTTGAACACTTAATAATAAATAAGCGATATGATATTAAAAATAAAAACTATTTATATTTTGAATTCAAATAGCCATCTATTATTACTTTAAATAGATGGCCATATTTATTATTTTATCCTGCCTGTCATCCGGGCATAAGAGAATAATCCACCCGCCGCGACAATATTCGCCAGTTCGCCAACCGGATCGGTGGGATATTTTTCACTATTTTCCAGCAAAGTTACTGTCTGGTTTTCAATATCAATCTCAATACGATCGCCAGTGACTAATTTGTCACACAAGCGTTCCTGTGCAGCAACGGGCAACAGCTCTCCGGTAGAAACGCAATTACGGAAAAAGATACGTGCATAAGACTGTGCTAAAACCGCTTTCACACCTGAAGCGCCCAATGCAGCGACCGCATGTTCACGCGAAGAACCACAACCAAAGTTCTGTCCTGCCACAATAATCGGGTACTTTGCTTTGCCCTGTTCTTCATCAATAAAGGGCAGAGATCCTTCCGGTAATCCACACATCGCTAATGAAGCTAGTTGAGCGTATCCTTCCGGTGTTGAGGGGTTTACCTTGAGGTATTCAGCCGTCAGGATCTGATCGGTATCAATATTGTCAGTCAAGACATAAACTGTGCCTCTGATGATGTTTTCCTGCAACACACTCATAAAAACTCCCCCGGATTAGTAATACGTCCTGTAATGGCTGCGGCAGCTACCGAGTAAGGTGATGCCAGATAGATATTGGCGCGTTTATGCCCCATTCGCCCGACAAAATTACGATTGGTTGTAGAGATGACCGATATCGGATCATTCACTCGGCCAAAGGTATCCGGCGGGCCACCACAGCAAGCCGCACATCCTGATTCCGAGGAAAGTGTCACTCCGGCATCAGTTAAGATCTGATAAACAGAAACACCATCAATCTGGGTGGTGATTGTCTTATGAAAAACCTCTTTGGTAGCAGGGACAGCATAAGTAGGAATGGAGACTTTATTACCCTTAATGACACGAGCGGCCGCAATAAAATCTTCCAGTTTACCGCCGGTACAGGAGCCGATATAAGCCTGAGAAATAGCAACGTTGGCTATTTTCTCAATCGGAACGACATTATCCGGTGAATGAGGTTTGGCAATCATCGGCTGCATATCGGAAACATCGATGTTTAACACCCGGCTGTATTCTGCATCCTCATCCGGATAAACAATCTCAAAGGGAAGGTGGTTTCTCTCAGCCAGATAATCAAGGGTGGCCTGATTAGGCACCATAATGCCATTCTTGGCTCCACACTCAACCACCATATTGCAAATGGTCATGCGTTCTTCTACAGATAATTCATCAATGACATTACCGCCAAATTCGATAGCTTCATAAGTTGCGCCATCAACCGTTAACTCTGACAATACCGCCAGAATCATATCCTTGGCCAACACGTGCGGGGGCTTGGTTCCGGTAAAATTCACTTTGATAGAAGTCGGAACTTTGAGGGGAATTTCCCCTGTACCTAACGCATAGGCAGCATCGGTAATGCCCAGTCCAATGGCGAACGCGCCAAAAGCCCCCGCCGTAACGGTATGAGAATCGGTTCCCAACAGGACTTCACCGGGGCGAGTATGCCCTCCTTCCGCCAGACCAATATGGCAGACCCCTTTATAGTTTGGTGTTCCCACATCATAAAAATATTTGATGTTCTGCTCGGCGGCAAATTCGCGCATTACGCGAATGTTTTGATTGGCCTGCGGGTCAGCAGAATAGACAAAATGGTCGGGGATAAGAATAAAGCGAGTCGGGTCCCATATTCTGGCATCTTGGCCGAACTCTTTTTTAAATACACTGGCGACTCCCGGTGTGCAGGGATCATGAGACATCAGGATGTCCACTTTCGCCCAAACCACTTCACCTGGTGTGACCTGCTCACGGCCACTCGCTCGTGCGAGAATCTTTTGTGTCATAGTTTGGCTCATCTCACATTGCCTCCGAAAGATTAAAACACATTAAAAAAATAGAAGTCTTAACGACATTACTAACTCTTATAGCAGGGAAATACCATTGTTGAGCGCACTGTTTCTCTACTGGAACAGTTGTTCTTCTGAGGGGAAATTCCTGCGCTTTTATTCTGACACCATTTTTGCCGCGCAGTTTAATGCCTGGTTAAAATACCACCTTTATCTGATTGAGTAATATTGGCCTTTCTCCATAACATCTGTGATATGTTAGGCGGAGATTCCCCCAAGTAAATCATCAGGCTATTTCATGAATAATATCGAAAATCTTACTTCGATGGTGATCTTTGCCCGCGTAGTAGAAACACTGAGTTTTACTGAAGCTGCGAAATCATTAAGGCTGTCTAAATCTTCGGTCAGTCGTGAGATCGCACAGCTAGAAGTAAGATTGGGTACTCAGCTACTCAATCGCACCACGCGCAAAATTCAAGTGACGGAAGTCGGACTGAGCTATTACCAATACTGTTCCCGTATTCTTAATGAAGCCAAAAGCGCCGAGCGTTTTATCCGCAACTTTCATGACGAGCCGATGGGAAACCTGCGCCTGATTGCTCCGGTATCCTTTGGCAGTCAGTGTATCGTCCCTGCCCTGAATAACTTTATCGCCAGAAACATTCATGTCAGCGTTGATCTGGAACTGACCGACAGAACCATCAATATGACAGATGATAACTACGATATTGCAATTATTGTGGGACGAGAAACTCCGGATCATCCACTTGTTATGCCCCTGATTGATATCACTTGGGGGCTTTACGCTACACCAGATTATATGAGTCAGTTTCCGCCGATAGAAAAGCCCGAAGACCTGCCCCGCTACGATTATCTGCTGTTCCGTGGCCCTGCCCATACGATTTCCCTGCCGTTCCGTAAGGAGAGGCAAAAGCTCGATATTGAAGTTCGCAGCCGTTTTCGCATCAATAACAGCGTGGCGTTGATGAGTTCGGCGCTGTCCGGTGCAGGCATTGCTTACCTGCCGGATTACATCGCCCACGAATCTGTAGCAGAAGGCAAACTTGTCCGGCTACTGCCGGGATGGCACATGGATATTTATCAAACCTGGATGATGTTTAAATCAGAAAACACACTTTCTGCACGTGTGCAGCTATTTGCCGACGCTTTGCAGCAGAAACTACAGGGTGATCTCGGGGACAGCAAAAGGGAAGAATAGACAGGGAAGATCAGTGCGGGTGTATCCATAACAATAAATACACCCGCAAGAAAAATCAGTAATAGTTACCGTGACGGTAGTCCCAGGTTGTGAAGATATCAGACATCATCACCATGATCTTATGCACATCCAGTCCCTTACGGATCAATACCGGACACGGGGTGATATCGCGCTGACCATTCTGCATCGGCACCAATGCCCCGTTGTCATCCACCATTGAAATCATTACTCCCTGTTCATAGCGGGTCTGCTCTGTTTCGTTTGGCTGGATAGATTTAACGTAGTGGTTGGCATCAATAATCAAGTCAGCACGTTCTTCAATGCGCTCACCGATACACTCCACCAAGCCACGGTTACCTTTACCAGATGGGTTAGCCGAGCTGGCAAAAGAGAATTTGCCGTAGTTTTCCCACAGGGCTTTTGCCAGAATTTCGCCCGGTTTACCGAATTTAATCACGAAACAACTGGTGCCACGGCCATCCATCATCAGCGCCTTAGAACCATCATCAGGAATACGGGCGACAGCGTCTTCTTTCCACGGCAGGATGCAGCCCAGCAACACATCTGCATCCCAATGTTTTTGATACAGCTCTTCGATTTCCGGGTTAAGCTGAGCCAATTCTTTCAACTGTTCGAGAGATCCACATAACACAACGCCGGGTTTGTTGCGATTACGCTGCTTGGCTTCGAATTTACGCTCCAGACCTTGTGCGTCAGAAGTCATAATAATGTAGCCCACTTTGGTCGGGCAGACGATCATTCCACCCTCGTTGGAAAGGATCTCTACCGCTTCCTGCTGTAATCCATTATTCCATTCAATTTTTTTATTGCTCATGCTTATACCTTTTACCGGAATGAAGAATTGTTAATTAATCGGTTAACGCTGGAAGCCCGCTACCAGTCGAATGTCTTTGCAAACATCCTAGCGGAGTTTTTCGCAGCTGCAATATCCGGTCGTGGTTTTACTTGATTGTTTCAATTTGGGAACAATAAGTGAGGAATTCAGGCTACTTGAAACAAAGATCCCCCGCTGGCCACGGGGGGTCTTTGTAATTGAATGGCTTAATCAAAAACTAAACTGCTTTTTTCGACGCCTGCAAATACAGCAATTCCAATCCAATCGTCGCTGCTGCCAGAGCGGTGATTTCAGACTGATCATAGGCAGGAGCCACTTCCACCACATCCATGCCGACGATATTCAGGGGTTGCAGACCACGCAGGATTTTCAGTGCACGATCAGACGTCAACCCGCCAATCACTGGCGTCCCTGTACCGGGCGCAAAAGCAGGATCAAGGCAATCAATATCGAATGTCAGGTAAATTGGCAGATCACCGACAACGTTTTTGATTTGTTCAACAACAGCATCAACGCTACGATCGTTGACCTGTGCCGCATCCAATACAGTAAAACCATTGTCAGTATCGTGTTCGGTGCGAATACCGATTTGCACCGAACGATGAGGATCTATTAGCCCTTCGTTAGGTGCATGATAAAACATCGTACCATGATCAAACTTGCTGCCATTCGGATAGGTGTCCGTATGAGCATCAAAATGAATCAGTGCCATTTTGCCGAAATGTTTAGCATGGGCGCGCAGTAATGGCAAAGTGACAAAATGATCACCGCCGAAAGACAGCATTTTCTTACCCGATGCCAGCACTTTTTCAGCATGTGCCTGCAACTTGTCGCTCATGTCCTGAGCATCACCGAAGTTAAAGACCAGATCACCGCAATCCACCACATTCAGGCGTTTGCGCAAGCTGAAGTCCCACGGCCAGCGACAGCTTTCCCACGCCAGATTAGTCGATACCTGACGAATAGCGGCTGGCCCATGACGGCTGCCGGCACGCCCAGATGTTGCCATATCAAAAGGCACACCGGTAATCACCCATTCTGCATCACTGGAATAAGGCTGGAAATTCAGCGGAAAGCGCAGGAAACCGAAGGCATTTGAAACCAAAGAGTTATCAATTTGGTTCCCTAAGGAGCTAATACTCATGATATATCCTCAAAAGTCCCGCGTTCACTAAATTTCAGCAACCCGGAACTTGATTACGCTAAAAGATTACTCTTACAAATAATCCATAATTTTAAATTTAATTTAAAAACAATTAATTAAACATAAATCACAAACAAAAAAAGCCGCAAATGTGTACACATCCATAGACAAACAAAAAAAGCACCCAGATCGCCCTGATTCAGCGACTGATTCTATAGTATTAAACATGTTTTGCGCTTGCCACAACTTTGATTAATTCACATCGAGTGCCATGACCGATAGCCACCTAAAACGGTAATTGTCAACATAGTTGGCACCATTAATGAATTTAAGCAGACCGTTTTTCTCGCTCGGGATTCAACGTCACTGTTTCTACCCACTGCCAGTTTCTTATGCGGCGCGACCCGCGTTACGGGTGTGTGAGCTTAGCTTGAAAACGGCATCCCGCTGTTTTAAAATCACTTTGTCTTCACCTCTGTGCCGTTGACCCGGTGTCACATAATTTATCCCGCTATGACGGTGTTCCTCGTTATACCAGTCGGTAAAATTATCCCCCCAGACACGCACTTGTGTCAGAGCATTGAAGCCGCTTTCCGGCCACGCCGGCACATATTTCAGCGTTCGGAACAGCGATTCTGCATAGGCATTATCATTGCTGACTCGTGGGCGGCTGTGTGATGGCGTAAGCTGGCATATTCCGGCTGGTGACAAACGGCCAATATCTGTTGCTCTTCTTCTGGGGTTGATCGGTTTGCCGACTTGGGCCGGACAGCCAACGGCCGCCGGTCTTCCGGACTCTTTTGCCAGCGCCGCTAGGTGCGCAGGCTCAAAGGGATCTCTTTAAGCGCGACCGTCAACCGGGCACCCGCCTCGGCCGCCTTGCTCACCGCATCCCTACTCGCTTTCGAAAATCCAGACTGTATCCCATCTCGCTTTATCCCCTGTCATTTGAATTGAGATATTCATGCCATATTAATATGATTTACATATGGAATTAATGGATAAGTCTTTGTAAAAAAGACCCCATTTAATGGTAATAATTCCCATTTTCATTTATGGTTGCGTTATGTGTCCTTACTTCTGGATAAAATGTACTCTTTCCCTTTATTCAAATAGGTTGAATGAAAGTTTTGGGTATTCCCATGCCAGAATTCTATTTACGCTCTGATGATTAAGGAAATTAAAAATGCAGTGCAAATTTACTTTTTCCTATTACCGATTAATCACCGTTCTTTTTGCTTTTATCGCACTAATTCTTACCAGTGGCTGTGATAAAAAATCGACAGAAATTAAAGCCGGACATCCCCAACCTTCTGGGGAAACCACCAGCATGGCGGGCTGGCCACGAACCTTCGAAACAGTAAAAGGTCCTCTCACATTAACACAGCCACCTAAGCGTATTGTCTCTACCAGTGTGACGCTCAGTGGCACTTTGCTGGCTATCAATGCCCCTTTAATCGCTTCAGGCGCAACCGGTCCAAATACCGATGTGGCTGATAGCCGAGGATTTTTTATTCAATGGGCCAAAGTCGCTTATGAACGAGGTGTAAAGCTTCTCTATATCAGTGAACCCAATGCCGAAGCTGTTGCGGCTATGGTGCCAGATCTGATTGTTATTTCAGCGACGGGAGGGGATTCAGCCATGAAGCTGTATGAACAACTCTCAACCATTGCACCCATACTGGTTATTGATTATGGCGATAAGAGCTGGCAACAGCTTGCCCTGCAACTTGGGCAAATAATCGGGCATGAAGCTGATGCCGGGGAAATCATCGCGCGCTTTGAGCAACGTTTGCAGAAAGTGAAACAAGATATCACCTTACCCCCGAATCCCGTTTCTGCATTTGTCTATTATGCTGACGGGAGAGGTGTCAATCTTTGGACGCCATCATCTGCGCAAGGGCAATTATTGCATCAACTAGGTTTTACACTCGCCACATTACCGACCAACCTGAAAACAGAAACCAGTATGGGCAAACGTGAAGATATCATTCAGCTTTCTGCTGAAGGGTTAGCAGATGGTTTAAACGGCCAATCTTTTATGCTATTCGCTACCAATGACAGCACAATTCAAGTTGTGAGTGCTAACCCTTTTTTACAGCACCTGCCTGCTGTCAGTACCCAACGCCTCTATGCGATGGGGCCGGATACTTTTCGCTTAGACTATTACAGTGCAAACAATATGCTTGATCGCATTGAACACTATTTCTCAAATCAAGAATTAAAAAATTAGTCGGTTCAAAAAATAAATATTGCTGCATCATACTCACTTTTCAGAGGCACCGCCCTCTAATGATGCGGCATTATTATGCAGAGTAGAATGGCGCAGAGGTTTTACCAGTGCTGCAAGCAATAGACAGGTAATTGCCGCAAAAGAACCAAACGAAAGCGCCGTTATGAGAGGAGATAACAGACGTCCCATGACGCCCAATCCCAACGCTCCCAAGGAATCACCAGTAACATCCTGTGCTGTGACAAAACTATTCACCCGCCCCAATAGGTGATCAGGTGTATGACTCTGGATGAGTGTAAACTGTAATAAGGAAGCAAAAGCATTCAGGTAGCCATAACACACCAATGCGAGTAATGCCGGGACAATATGCGTCATGAGACCGAGCAGGGATAATGCAAGGAAAGAGCCCAACGCAAAAATAATGAGCAGAAGACCGGGCCGGGCGCTCCGTCCTATCCAGCCACTGGTAAATGCTCCTAGCATGGCACCCAGAGGAACGGCTGAATACATTAAACCTGTCGCGGAAGGACCTTGGTGATAAACCTCTTGAGATAATGCAGGGAAAAGGATGCGAACTGCCCCCGCCATGCTGATCAACATACCGACTAATATCACACTGCCTACGATTTTATGCTGACAGACAAATTGTACACCACTCACTAACGCTCGGAGTGGATGCTCTTGCCGGGTTGACTGTGGCTTCATCTTTGGCAACCTCACCAGCGGGATCAGTGTAGCCAAAGTCCCTGCTGCGGCAATGGCAAAGTTCCAGCCAGGTCCGCTGGCAACGATAATAAGCCCACCTAGTGCGGGAGAAAGAATGGCACCAATACGAACCGTGATCATACTCAAGGCACCCGCCGCCGCCAGATTTTCCCGGCCGACTAAGTTTGGGATCGCCGCCATTAAAGCGGTCATGCCTAAAGCGCCAAAGAACCCATCCCAGACGGAAAGGAAATAGAGGACAAACAGTGAAGGGGAATCCAAAAACGCATTAAAACTCAATGCAACAAAACCCAAGCCACAAGTGCCACGGGCAAACAGAATCAATTTACGCCTGTCATAGCGGTCGGCCAGTATTCCGCCCAGCATCAATCCGATAAACATGCCGATCCCATCCAATGCCACCACGATCCCCACCTGCAAGGTAGAACCGGTCAGAAACTGCATTTGAACTGGGACGCCCACTGTCAGCATTCCTAATGCAAAAACAGATAGCATACGGGCGATAAAGATAGCGCGGAAATGTGCATTATTTTTAAGTAAACTGAAGTCCAGCAGGATTGATGACTTAGCCATGATGCTCCATGCAATACGTAAACAGGAATTGAAATAAGTGATCTTCGCAGCTTAATTGCCGCAATATAAATATGTTTCCAGAAAAAGCTGTGCTAGCATATCGACCGTTAATGATAATGGCAATACAAATGATTATCACAATCAATAACGAATGGAGCCTTTCCGGTTATGCCTGCTGCCCCAATGCATCGTGAGATAACCTCTTCAAAACCCTTGTCTCAATTTCATACTTATCGCACCCGTCGGTTAACAGGTCCCATAATCTGTTTATTACTCCTCATTATTTTTTCTATAGCGAGTCTGTTATTAGGCAGTAAATATATTGCCCCTGAGACCGTCTGGCATAGTTTAACCGGTGAGCTGCATAACAATGAGAGCATCATTATTCTCGAATCGCGCCTGCCTCGTACCCTTGTCGGTATTTTGGTCGGCATGGCATTAGGTGGTGCGGGGGCATTAATTCAGGCATTGACACGTAACCCTCTGGCAGACCCGGGTATATTGGGCGTCAACGCAGGAGCCAGCTTTGCCATCGTAGTGGCAATCACATTATTTGGCTTAAGCAGTGTTATGGCAAAAGTTAGCGTGGCCTGTCTGGGCGCTTTTCTTGCCAGCCTGGCGGTATGGTTAATCAGTATGCAGTCTGGTGATAAATCCAATCCTGTTCGTTTAACACTGTCAGGAGTCGCGATTAGCGCCCTGTTAACCGGAATAACTACCAATATTGCCCTGCTCAATCCTTCAACTTTCGATCAATTACGCATCTGGCAGGCGGGTACGCTGGATATCCGATCCTTACAGGTCACTCTCCTTGTTGCTCCGTTCATTCTTATCGGCTGTGCGCTCACCTTATTGATTTCAAGGCCACTCAATACGTTGAGTATGGGGGAAGAAATCGCAATAACGTTAGGCGTAAAAATTCTCTGGGTAAAAGTTTCAGCCATCATAGCCATTATGCTGTTATGTGGAACGGCAACTGCATTGGCTGGCCCGATCGGGTTTGTCGGATTGATGATCCCACATATCGCGCGTTGGTGGTGTGGCCCAGACCAACGCTGGATCATTCTGCATTCATTACTCATGGCTCCGGTGTTATTGCTTAGTGCAGATATCGTCGGGCGTTTACTGGTTGCCGGTGAGTTGCGCGTATCAATCGTCACGGCCTTTATTGGCGCGCCCGTGCTGATCTGGCAGGTACGCAAGCGTAAATACTGAGCAGGAGACAGATTTCATGTCGAAAATGTTGCAAGTCGGGCATCCAGAAGGGTGGATAAATGGCCGAATTTCCCTTCGGGTTTTACTGGTGAATACTTTCCAGCTATTTTTAATTATGTTATTAGCGCTGTTCGCTGTTTATTACGGAACGCTGAAACTTTCCTTCTGGCAAATCTGTCAGGCTTTTCAAGGTGAAGGTGATCCCGGCATTATTGCTGTCGTCACGCAATGGCGAGCGCCTCGTGTTGCTATTGCGCTGGTGGTCGGAGCCGCACTGGCGATAAGTGGCGCTATCTTTCAGTCTGTCATCCGCAATCCTTTGGGCAGCCCCGATATTATGGGATTCAGTACCGGCGCATGGACTGGCGTACTGATTACTCTGATTTTTCTAAATGGCGGTTATTATCAAATGACTCTGGGTGCGCTGATCGGCGGCTCATTAACCGCTGTCTTAATTTATTTACTCGCCTGGCGTCAGGGTATCCACGGTTTTCGCCTGATTATTGTGGGGATTGCTATCAGTGCCATGCTGACAGCGGTCAATACTTGGCTTATCGTAACGGGTTCGCTGGAACATGTTATGAGTGCGGCACTTTGGGGTAACGGTTCGCTTAACGGCATTACCTGGCAAAAAGCGGCCTCAGCTCTGTTTGTCATTCCTTTGCTTACTTTCGGCGCTTTTGCTTTGGCAAAGTCGCTGAAAATAATGGAAATGGGGGATGATAAAGCCAGCGCCTTGGGCTGTAATGTTGAAACTAACCGTATGCAGCTTATTCTCTATGGCATACTGCTGACTGCTGTCGTGACGGCAACGACAGGCCCGATATCCTTTATTTCCCTTGCTGCACCGCAAATTGCCCGAAGATTAACAGGTACAAGCTATGTTCCCCTGTTTTCTGCTGCCATGACAGGTGCCTTGCTATTGTTAACTGCTGATTTAGTTGCGCAGCATACTTTTTCAAATGTGCAGCTACCTGTGGGTGCTGTCACCGTCAGTATTGGTGGTATCTACCTTATTTGGCTTCTTATTCGGGAAGCTCGCCAATAATGCCAATCATACAGTAAACAGAAAGAGTAATTATCGATGACATATCGCCTCAGCGCTTCACATTTGACATTAGGCTATGAACGAAAAATTATTGCTGAAGATTTAAGTATCAGTATTCCGGATAAACAGTTCAGCGTAATTATTGGCCCGAATGCCTGCGGTAAATCTACGTTACTGCGTGCGCTTTGTCGTTTACTGAAGCCCCATCACGGTCATATTTTGCTGGATGGAAAAGATATTCAACAAATACCGACTAAGGCATTGGCACGTCAGTTAGGTTTACTGCCCCAGCAAGCGATAGTGCCGGAAAATATCACGGTTTCCGAACTAGTCGCCCGTGGCCGCTATCCCCATCAAAGCCTGCTGCGCCAATGGAGTCTGGATGATAAAACTGCTGTGGCTCAGGCGATGAAAGCCACAGGGATTGCACCATTAGCTGAACGCTATGTTGATGAGTTATCCGGAGGGCAGAAGCAGCGTGCCTGGGTAGCTATGGTATTAGCCCAGCAAACTCCCTTGCTGTTTCTTGATGAACCCACAACATGGCTCGATATTGCTCATCAAATTGACCTGCTGGATCTTTTCCTGCAACTTAATCAGGAAAGCAGCCACACCCTTGTTGCAGTGCTGCATGATATTAATCAGGCATGCCGCTATGCGGATCATTTAATCGTCATGCAGGCAGGGCAGATTGTTACACAGGGTAAGCCTCAGGATATTATCAGCACAGAACTGATCAAATCGGTGTTTGGCTTATCTTGTGTTGTTATTGAAGATCCGGTTTCCCATACCCCCCTGATTATTCCCTGCGGCCGCTACCACTCGGTAAAAGGCATTTAAAAACCATTAAAAAGAGAAAATCCCATCACCAATGAATGATGACGGGATTTTTAAGTAAAGTTTCAAGCTGGGTATTTTTTCAATCGCGATGCGTTTTCAACAACGTATTGAGCAATGGCCCTAACTGTTTCAGTGATGCTGGAGAAAGAATATCAGCATGTTCACAATCTTGCCGATAGATGCTTAATTGTCGTATCCAAGGCGCCCATGTCGCAGCAACATCCATATCAGCAGGCAATGTGCGGGTTGCTGAAAACAGAATGGCTTCGCCATCATATTTTTGATTGGAAGCTGATGAAAGGATACGAACAGAATCCTTATAGTTAGCCACAATATCGGCGAACATAGCCTGCTTTTCAGCACGTAACAGCGGATCACGTTCATCTTCTGTGGCGGCCATAAATTCGGCCTGTTCACGCGCAGCTTCTTCTTTGGCTTCTTCTTCACTTAAGACCGTCCAGTCTTGGCCTTCCGGTGGATAAGTATCCAATAATCCGAGGAAAGCAACTTTCTCTCCCTCTTGGCGCAAGCGTGCAGCCATGCCTTGAGCCAGCATTCCGCCTAACGAATAACCGAGTAGGTAATAAGGGCCATGTGGCTGGATCTGCCGTAATGTCGCTAAATGGTGTGTACACATATCTTCAAGGTTATCAGAGTCGGCAATCACTCCCAGCGGGCGAGGTGACTGTAGTCCAATGATCGGCCAGTCGCCTTTTAAATAACGCAGCAGCCCACTATATTGCCAGGCAAAGCCAGATGCAGGGTGCAGGCAGAATAGCGCGGAACCGTGTCCGTCTCTCAGCGGGAACACTTCTCCCAGACCCCGGTTTTCTGCGGAATCTTGCTCATTCTCATCAGACAGTAATGCACTCAGTTTCTCGACGCTGCGAGCAACCATGATGTGACCAATAGAAATAGACCGATTAAAACGGCGGCGTATTTCTGCGGCCAAGCGCATAGCTAATAGTGAGTGACCACCCAGCGCAAAGAAATCATCATCAGCCCAAACGGTGTCGCAATCCAGAATTTCAGCAAAAAGGGCTGCCATTTGGCTTTCCATACCTGCCACAGGCAAGCGTCCGGTAGTGAGTTTCTGTGGCATAGGAAGTGCCTTGCGATTCAATTTCCCATTGGCGCTTAATGGGAAACTATCCTGAAGCACATAACTGACCGGCAGCATATAAGCAGGCAATCGCCGGGTAAGGGCTTGATGTAACGCCTCTGTATCCAGTGAAACATCGGGTTGAGGAATTAACCAGGCAACTAACTGACGGGCATCTGCATCACTAACGGTGTTGGCTGTTTTGCCTAATTCACACGCAGCAACCGCAGCCTGAGCGATGCCGGACTGTTCCAGTAGAACCTGTTCAATTTCTCCCAGCTCAATACGCTGACCCCGTATTTTTAACTGATCGTCACTGCGTCCAAGATATTCCACTTCACCATTCGGCAACCAGCAGGCAATATCGCCAGTTCGATACATGCGCTCGCCACAGGCGAAAGGATCAGCCACAAAACGGCTGGCCGTCAAATCAGCCCGGTTCAGGTAGCCGGTCGCCAATTGAATACCGCAGAGATAGAGATCACCCGCTACACCAACAGGAACCGGACGCAGCCAAGCGTCCAAAATACGCAATTGGGTATTCCATACCGGTCGGCCAATAGGCACGCCTGAGCCTGTACAGTGATCTAATGCCTCACCATAAGCCGGCTGCCATGTGACATCGACTGCCGCTTCCGTTGGACCATAGAGATTATGTAAAGGTGCCGAGATGAATGTCTGATAGCGGCGAGCCAGTTCACAGGATAACGCTTCACCACTGCAAAACACCTGACGCAGGCTATGACAGAATAAAGCACTTTGCTGACGTGATGCCAATGAGTCAATCAACGTCGCCAACATGGATGGAACAAAGTGCAGCGTAGTTACTGCATAGTCATCAATAAGCTGCATTAGCGCTTCTGGATCGCGATGCACTTCAGGCGGTGCCATCACGAGTTTAGCACCGGTCATCAGTGGCCAGAAAAACTCCCAGACAGAAACATCGAAGCTGCATGGTGTTTTCTGCAAAACCACATCATCCTGCGTAAGCGGGTAAGCATCCTGCATCCATAACAGGCGGTTCACAATGGATTGATGGCTGACCATCACACCTTTTGGCCGTCCGGTTGAACCCGAGGTGTAAATGATATAAGCCGTGTGCTGTGGCGTCACCCACGCTGCGGGATGCACCGGCTGCTGATTTTCATCCGCCAATTGATCGAATACCAGCAAAGGAGCCTGATGAGCAAAACGCGCTTGAAGTTTACTTTCTGTAATGACTAACCGTGGTTGAGCATCCTCCAGCATCATCGCCAAACGATCATCAGGATAACCGGTATCGAGGGGTAACCAGGCCGCTCCTGCTTCCAGTATCGCCTGTAATGCCAGGCTGAGTCTTACTGAACGGGGTAAAGCAACCCCAACAATATCACCGGGCTGAACTCCGGCTTCAATTAAACGATCAACTAATAGACGGGTCTGAGCACGCATTTGCCGATAAGTCAGATGATGCTGGTTATCCAGTAACGCTAAATCATCAGGCGTTTTTTCAGCCTGTTCAATCACAAACTGATGGAGTGTACCAGAAGGGATTTCATGGTGCGTCCGATTCACTTTGGTAATCAATGCAGCCTCGTCAGGTGATTGTAAAACCCAATCTTGCAGAGCCGTATCGGGTTGCTCAAGCAGTTGCTGAATCAGGAGAAGAATGCGTTGAGCCAATAATTCAGGTTGTTTGACACACTCCCGGTATTCCATTAATAAGCGTAGCCGCTTACCCGGCAGAACCAGCAAGGTTAAGGGATAGTGCGTGTAACCACGGTTATTAATCCGCTGACAAATGATCGTTTGAGTGCAATCTGATTCAGTATCGGTTTCTGGATAATTTTCCACTACCAATAAGGTATCAAAAAGCGTACTTGTCCCCGCAATATGTTGAATTTCACCCAGACCGATATTGTCGTGTTCAATCAATTGGATCTGTTGTGCCTGCAATTGTTCTAACTGAGGCAAGAGAGGTAACGTGATATCCAGCGTCATTCGAACCGGCAGCGTGTTGCTGAACAGCCCAACATGCTGGTCTAACCCTTCAATCTGGCCAAATCGCCCAGACACGGGGGAACCGAAAACCACATCGGATGAACCACTGTGTATACTGAGCAGCACAGACCAGATCCCCTGCATCAGCGTATTGAGTGTCAAACCACGTTGCTGACATAAGCTGAAGAGTGCCTGTTCCATTTCAGGTTCGAGCGCGATATCAAGCTCTTTCACTTTGCCGTTATGGGGTTGATCACTGAACAGTTTGGTCGGTTGAACGCCCTTCAACACATCTTGCCAGCATTGGCGTGCCACTGCCGTTTCTTGTGCCGCCAATTGATGTACGATCTCTTGATAACTGACTCTGGGCACAGATAACGCCTGTTCACCTTGATTCAGCAAGGTTAAAAGATCTTGTATCAAGATAGGTGTTGACCAGCCATCTACGACAAGATGGTGAATATTCAACAATAATGTATAACGTGAACCTTCACCGTGGCATACCAGTAAAGCATGTAGCATGGCTTGAGGCTGGTGGAAAAGATCGCGCGCCAGTTCCGTCCTTTCCAGTTCTAATAATGCTGCTTCTTCTTCCTGCTCAGGTAATTCAGGGAGCTGATAAAAATCAAGCGGCCAAATATCGCTATCCTCTGATAAAAGGGGGATCAGTTGTAGAGGAGAAGCACTTTGCTCAGTATCAAAACGTGCGGCAAGCTGAGGATGGTGGCGGATCAGGGCAGATAGTGCCCGGTGTAGTTTAACCCGATCTAATGACCCATGCAGGGAAAGGCGGGTGAGTGAATTATAATTACCCTTATCTGTTGCTGTCTGAGCGTGAAAGAGTAGCCCCTGTTGCAATGGTAACAGCGGTAACACCGTAGCCAAAGGCCCATAACGTTCAGTCAGTTGCGTCAGATCACTTTCTTCAAGTCTCGGTAAAACAATTTCTGCGGCAACCAGCGTCGCAGCCGCCTGCCGTGGCTGCTGTCGGGCAAAATTGATTAGGCAGTCGGTAGCCCATTCCATGCCGCGCTGTAATTCAGAGATGTCTTGTTCGCTGAAGATACCATCTACCCATTGCCAGTTAATCGCTAACTGCGGAATGCTTCCCTGTTCATCAACAAACAGGTTGATTTCCAAGCTATGATTGGGGGACATTTGCGGATCTTGATAAACAGCAAAAGTATCACGGAACAGGTTTTCAGTGCGCTGTGGCGCCCATAAGTTATCAGTCGCAGCAAAGCGCCCCAAATAGTTAAATAAGATCTCCGGCGTATCCTGTTGGGCTAATACTTGTCGGCCAGTTTGATCCAGATAACGCAGCAGGCCATAACCTATGCCACGATCGGGTATTGTACGCAGAGCGCTTTTCACTGCCCGTACGATTTTTGAAGGGTTTTCGTCAGCGATTTTTGTGGATTGGTGTTCTGCCTGTGGCAACGCCAGCACCACGGGATATTCCGCCGTTAACCAGCCCACGGTTCGGGCTAAATCAACGTCATCCTCTAACTCCATACGACCATGCGACTCTAATTGGAAACGGAATTTGCTGACACCAAAGTGCCGGTTACAGGCCATAGCCAATATCGTTAACAACATCTCTTCGATGTTGGCATGGTACTGCTGCGGCAACACTCCCAGTAATGCCGTGGTCTGTTTGCCGGTTAATAGTGTGCGTTGCTCACGGACAGCGACTTGCCGATCCCGATGCGCATCCAACGGGCGTTTTCCTAACAGGGGAATTTTTTCGTCAAGCATGGCCTGCCAGAAAGACAGCTCTCCGGCACGGTTTACTAAATTTTGGCCTAGCTGAAGGTTCCAGTCATACAATGTGTACTCTTCCGGTGGCAAAGTGATTGCTTTACCCGCTATGGCAGTCTCTATCGCCTGTTGCAGTTCATCCAGTAGTACCCGCCATGACACACCATCCGTTGCCAGATGATGAATAACCCATACTAATCCCTGAGTCTCTTCATCTTGTTGCAGTAAACAGGCATGGAATAAATGACCCGTGGCCGGATTCAGGCGCATCACCGCCTCGTGGAAAGCCTGTTCTGCACTCGTTTCTATATGACCACTATTTTGTATAACGCTGTAATACGATCCGTCTGCCAGTACAGGTTTTTCACCGATGATAAGGCGATTATTGCGGGTAACAGCATGAAGTACCGGGTGGGTCTGGCTCAACGCGAGAAGGGCAGATGATAAATGTTCTGGCCGTAATTCAGCCGGTACGCGGATGAATACACCGTGGGCGAAACGGGTATTGATGCCATGAGATTCTGCAAACCAATGCAAAATAGGTAAGTGATCGATCTCGCCGATTTGTACTGGCTTAGATATCTTATTGGCGCTAGAGGTTCTTTTGCCAATAGCGACCGGAGACATTTTCAGCGCCATACGCGCCGGTGTCCGTTCACTGAAAATATCGCGCGGACGAAGCTGCCAGCCAACACGACGCAATTGTGTTCCCAGTGCCATTGCAGAGATACTGTCGCCTCCGAGCACAAAGAAATCATCATCTGCACTGACCTGAACTATTCCTAATAAGGTTGCAAACGCCTCACAAATATATTTTTCCTTTTCATTTTCAGCTTGCCGCCCTATAGAAAAATGCTGTTGCTGCGGTTTGGGCAGTGCCTTGCGATCCACCTTGCCATTGACTGTTAATGGCAACTCTTCCAAAATCACCAATAAAGCAGGCACCATATAATCAGGTAGCTGTTTTGCCAGTTCAGCCAGCAATCGTGCAGAAATATCCGCTAAGGCTCGCAGTTTATTATCAGGAACCGAGCAATAGCCAATCAGCCGATATGTGACTCCCATGGGTTCTGCAATGACTACGGCCGAGCTGACTTCAGGTAAAGCAGCTAATGCATTCTCTACCTCTCCTAACTCAACGCGAAAACCACGTACTTTAATTTGGTGATCCACTCGGCCAACAAATGAGAGCTGCCCATCAGGCCGCCAACGCATCAGATCGCCACTACGATACATCACCTCACCATTCTTGAAGGGGTTGGCGACAAAACGCGCCGCGGTTAAATCAGGACGGCGCAGATAACCGCGGGCAATGCCTGGCCCGGAAAGGTAAAGTTCCCCCACGGCACCAACCGGCACAGGTTGCAGATGGCTATCCAGAAGCCAAACATCAGTATTGGCAACGGGCCGCCCAATAACAGGCTGATCAGCGACCTGAATATCGGCTCCCAGCGTGTCGATGGTATATTCTGATGGGCCATAGTAATTATGGATATTCATTTGCGGGTATTGCTTCAACAGCTCCCACAATCGCGGCGTCGCCGCTTCACCACCAATCATAATAAACGCTGGCTGGTGGTTGCCTTCTTCCAGCAAACCGCTGTCAATAAGCTGAGTCAAAAACGATGGGGTAATATCCATGAGGTCAACAGGCAGTTGATTCATTTGCTGTACCACACCCCACGCATCTCGCCGTAACTCTTCATCAAAGATATAAAGCTCGCTGCCTAACATCATGCAGAACAGCGGCTCCCAGGACGAATCAAATGAGAAAGAGGCTGTGTGACCGGCGCGCATACGCCGTTGATGCTGAAGATGAAAATTGTCAATCACTGGCCCAAACAGCCGTGCAGCATGGGAAGCCAGCAAATTCAACAACCCGCCATGTGTACTCATCACCCCTTTGGGTTTGCCCGTGGAACCAGAGGTATAGATGATGTAAGCAAGGTGCTCGCCCCGCAGCGTTTCACGCCTTTCTTCATCTGTGACAGGAAGGGAAGACAGACTGGTACACCGCTCCTGTATCTGATGATCATCCAGACATATTACCTTCGGTATATCAGGCATTTGTGGCAGTGTATTAATGCAGGTTATCAACAGTACCGGCTGAGCATCATCGCTCATTAATTGTAAGCGTTCCCGCGGATAATCGAGATCCAGTGGCATGTAAGCCGCGCCACTGGCTAATACCCCCAGAATCGCGACAACCGAATCTATTGAGCGGGGTACACCTATCGCGACCACATCCTCGGCACCAATACCTTGCGCCAGCAATAGACGCGCAAGCTGCATGCTTTTTGCCATTAATTGATGATAGCTAAGTTGTTGATCACCACAACGGACAGCTAAGGTATCTGGTTGCTGTTTCACTTGAGATAAGAAGAAATCAAGCACAGAAACCCTATCTGATGGCGGTGTTACGCATGGCCCGCGGGACCATTCATCAAGACGCTGTTGTTCCTGTGGGGGAATCATCGGTATAAAAGCAATCGGTTGTTTCGGCTGAATGAGCAGTTGATCTAATAGATAACGGATGCGCTCACTGTGCCAGTGTAAAGTCTGTTCGCTATATTTTGTCCGATTGGCAATGAAGGTCAGATGAAGAACGTCATCCTGAAAATTCAATTCAAATTCCAGATCATCCACTGGCCCCGTGGCGAGTGTATGAGTCGTAATTGGTTTGCCGTCTAATTTCAGCGTCTCGTTATATATTTTATAGTTAAAAACAGGGCCATAGAGCAGATTGCTGCTTCCCGATAACCCCAAATGGCAGCGTAGCTGTTCGGCATCATAACGCTGGTGGCGGCGGACTTGTTTTATTTCTGCTACAAAAGCCTTCACGACATCGGCCAGTGTCATGCTGTCTTGCAGTTTGATTTGTAACGGTAGCAGGTTAACCACAGGGCCGGTAGAGCAAAGCGCGGCTGATCCCAAACGCCGCATAAACGGAAAACCAATAGAGAGATGCTTTTCTCCGCACATGCGGTAGAAGTAGATGCCGAGTGCAGCCATAGCAATTTCAGCAGGTTGAAATTGGCGTAGTGAATCCTCTGCCATTAATGAAGTCAGCTGAGTTGCCGGAAAATGGCAGTGATAATATAAAGGCGAGGTGTTCTCCGAAGCGGCAATATCTTCAACTGAAAGAGAGACACAGGCACCCGGCTCACGGGTATATTCTTGCCAGAATGCCGCAGCCTTTGCTTTTGCCGGTGAACTTTGCCAATCCTGATATTCCTCCACCACCTGAGTAAAGGAACAGAAAGGGGTCTCAGCGGGCGGATGCTCAGCTTTCAGGGCGTTATAAATCTGAATAATCCGACGAGTCAGTGCATCAAAACTGAAACCATCCAGCATGAGATGATGAAAGCGTTGATACCAGAACCAGCGTTCAGGTTGCTTATCAATCTTCATCACCACCTGTCGGTACAGCGCACGTTCTCCATCTGCCGGTAATTCAGCCGAGAGATCCTCCTGCATCAATGTCTGTGATGCTATTTCGGCCTGTCCGGCCGGCTCTCTGGAAAAATCAATCCATTCAGGGGCAATGACCTGCTGTGGGTCACAGCAAAGCGGGATCTGTTGTACTGGTATTCCATCTTCATTCAGGAAATACCGGGCATGGATCGTATCCGCTTCAGACAATCCCTGACAAATAGCGGCATCAAATAATGGCTGGTCTAATGCCCCTTTAATTTCAATATAATGTGCAATGGTGAATATGTTGCGTGGGTCAGCGAGTTGATCGGCTATCCAAATCCCTGGCTGGGCAGCAACCAGTGGTAGCGTCAAATTTATTGTTTCAACCCCAACCTCTTGTAATCTACTAGACACGTGTACTTCCTTTAACTAATAAGTCACGCAACCGGGCAGGGCGCATATCTACCCAATGTTCTTCTATGTATGTAATACATGTTGACCGCGAATCTGGCCCGGCAACCTGTTCCCAGCCAGCCGGCTGTTCCGCAAAAGCAGGCCAGAGGCTGTATTGCTGTTGAGCGTTGATCAGCACAAAGAAAGTCGCGTTATCATCATCAAAAGGGTTTTTTTGTTCCTGAGACATCTTTAGCTCTCGTTATATTTAGAGTTTCAGTCATTGTTTTATGCGTTTTCAGACAGTAACCAGCTAAGGCCGTCAATCAACCCGCCACGCCAGCACAAAGAATCATGTCCGCCATTAAAAACACGATAACTCACGTGATATCCGGCATTTTTCAATGCTTCATACATTTGCTGGTTAACACCTTCGATATCATCTTCGCGGGAACCCGCCTCCTGAAAGATTTTCAATGAGGATGGGGTAACTTTTTGCTCAATAACCTGCTGTGTCAGCCAACCGGTTTGACGCTCAGATGACTTCATCATTTTGCTGTAAGGCCACCAGAAAGAACCGGATTGAGTGAGTACACAGCCAAAGCGTTGCGGCCAATGCAGTGCTGCATAAAGTGCGGCCAGCCCACCATAACTTTGGCCGGCGACAACCGTATTGTCGGGGGAATCGCTGAACGTGGCATGCTGTGCGGCAAGCGGTAAAAGTTCATCCTGAACCGCCAGCCAGAAATCTCGGTTGCAGGGTAATTCCTGTTCCCGTCGGGACATATCAATCACATCAATGAGTAGCCAGACAGCTCCCGGTATGTGTTGCTGTTCGGTAGCGGCTTCTAAGGCAGAAAAAACAGGGGTTCTTTCTGCCCAGTTTTGCCCATCCAGAAGAATGACCAGCGGGCGTGGTCTCTCCGTTTCCTCTCCCGTAGCGTAAAGCCAGATACGCCGCTGATTACCAAGGCGATGACTCTGCCAATTCAACAGAACAGGTTGTTGTGTATCCGGCTGAGCGAGACTATTTCTCCCGATTGATGCCCAGGCTGATTGCTCAGGAGCATGGGGCATATGAGCGGCCGATAAAGACATTCCGAGCCCATTACGATGACAGCCTTGTAAATTCAGAGGATCGGGAATAGACAGAGGAAAGAGTGAACACCACCATTCGCGTTGCTGTTGGTTACGCTGCTGGGTGTCGCCGTAAAAATCAGGGGGCAGATGGGCATGAGTGACAGGGATCAGGCTGTAACTTCCTCTCCAGTCATCATCAATAGTGACAGACCAATACCAAATGTCACTTTCGGGCAATCGTTGCAGACTTTGTGGCTGTGGACTGTGGTGATCGGTGATGCCGTTGATATCAATAAAAACTCGGCGAATATCTGAATTCCGTTCATTTCCGGCCGGATCTCGCCAGAAAAACGTGAGTTGAACCTGATGATCCGGCCTTGCTTCCACTAACGGAGTCCCTAAAGCTGCAATATGCTCCCACCATAATTCACTGCCAGAATAAGATGCTGATAATAAATTACTTATCGTACCGGATGGCTGAAATGCTAATTTCATTCCCTTATCCTCTTCAAAATAATTGCCCCATCGAGTTGTTCCATTAATGCCCCTATCTGGCATAACAATTGATAACTACTCACCCAAAGATAAATAGTTATCATTCACTAAACAATATTGATTATCATTTTTATTTGCAATAGCATTAGGCGTCTTTTATGAATGAAGTTTATCGGTTTATGGAATTAATAAGATCGTCGCAGAGGAAAATAGGACTGGAATCCTCTTATAGAAACTTAGGGAAAATAAGAGACATATGAATCTGATTATAAAGTAATTATTTCCAAGAAATCCTATTTTAAGAGATGAAATCTATGGTAATGCCCACGAAAAAAACGCTAAAAAATAAAACAACCAAAAATCACAATAATAAAGTACCGTTAATATTAACTTCTGTATTATTTTTATCTCCTCACTCCGCAATAGCCGTTGAAACGGCTAATGAGAAAGACACCATCATAGTCACCGCATCAACACAGGGTGGCTCCAGCGGCTTCGTTGAATCAGAAAGTTCTGCGGGTACGAAAAGCACTGCACCACTGATAAAAACACCTCAGGCGATTACGGTAGTGAACCGTGCTCAAATAGAGGCTCAGGGCGCAACAACAGTGGCTGATGCCCTGAATTATTCCAGTGGTGTGGTCACTAACTATCGTGGTGCTTCCAACCGTAGTGATGAAGTCATTACACGTGGTTTCCGTTACGCGCCCAAATTTCTTGATGGACTGAGCTATGGTTTAAACGGCCAGGGGGCTACGGCAGGTCAGATCGATCCTTGGCTTTTGGAGCGTGTGGAACTCGTTCATGGGCCAGCATCCGTGCTATACGGCCAGGTCAGCCCCGGTGGGTTGGTTAGCATGACCAGCAAAAGGCCGACTGCACAACCTATACATAAAGTGCAGATGAAAGCCGGTAATCAGCGTCTTGGTGAGTTTGCCTTTGATTTTGGCGGGGCAGTACATGACGACATTCCCCTTTTCTATCGCTTGAATGGAATTCTCAGTACTCAACAGCAATTCGTCAAAGACTATAAAAAGGAACGTATTGCAATTGCTCCGGCGCTGACATGGATACCGAACAGTGACACGACCTTTACGCTGCTGACTAGTTATCAATACGATCCTAAAATGGGATTCCGTAACTTCTACCCTAAAGTCGGGACTGTCACGCCTATCCCCAATGTGGGCTATATGCCCTATGATATGAATCTCAGTGAGCCTTCTTTTAATCAGGCCAGACGGGAGCAGACTTCTATCGGCTATATTCTTGAGCACGATATTAATGATATTTTCTCCTTCCAACAAACCTTACGTTACTCAAGCTCAGATGAACGCACTAAACTGTTTGTTTATACAAAAGATGTCACCAGTTCCATCATTGGGCGTCGCCCGCAGCGTGAACACAATAAAGCGCAGGAATTTGGCATAGATAATCAACTGAAAGCTCTGTTTTCAACGGCTAACATTGAGCATAACATTATCAGTGGAATAGATTACAAGTGGGGAGACAGGCACAATAAAACATGGAATGATAAAAACCCGGGCAGAGAACCCCAATATCGTTTTGACTGGTCAAATCCCACTAGGAACATTCACATTGATGAGAAAAACCTCTCACTTGACTCAAATGATAAAAAGAAACTTCATCAGTTAGGTATCTATTTACAGGATCAACTCAATTGGGAAAACTGGAATTTAGTTCTTTCAGGGCGTTATGACTGGACTGAAGTCAAGCAGCAAGATCTCATCAAGCACACATTAAAAAAACAGAATGACAGTGCGTTTACAGGACGAGCGGGTTTACTGTATGCCTTTGATAACGGTATTTCGCCTTATATCAGCTACAGCACCTCTTTTGAACCCAATCTGGATACAGGTGCACCAGGTGCACCGGAATTCAAACCAACAATGGGTGAACAGACCGAAATAGGCATTAAATTCCAGCCCAAAGACCATGATACCTTGCTGACGCTTTCTCTGTTTGATATCACGCAGAAAAACGTGACAACCCGTGATCCGGTTACCCGCATTAGCGAGCAGATTGGCAAGATTGGTTCAAAAGGCGCGGAAGCCGAAATTCATTCTAAAATTACCCCAGAAATCAATCTGATGGCGTCGTATACCTATACCGATACCAAGACGAAAAGTGATAGAAACCCTGCTCGTGTCGGTAAAAGAGTGCCAGCGGTTCCTGAACATGCGGCTTCTGTATGGGGTAGCTATAGTTTCAAACAATCCGTACTGGAAGGGCTTACGCTGGGTACTGGCGTGCGTTACCTCGGTACCACTTCCGGTGATTTTACAGAAAAATTCAATGTACCGTCCTACACTCTCTACGATCTGATGGCAAAATATGATCTTGGTGAAGCGTCACCTCAGCTAAAAGGTGCCAGTGTACAACTGAACGTGAATAACCTGACCGACAAACGTTATGTCGCTTCGTGCTCGAATGACGGAGCCTGCTTCTATGGCAGCGGTCGCAGCATTTTCGCCACTGTAGCGTATAGCTGGTAAGCGGAAATGCATTTATCTCAGGGGCATTGATAAAGCAATGCTGACACAGACTGCTTTTTACCTTACTGATGTCCCCTGAGAAATAACTTTTATACAACACAGGTGTAATACGTTTTTCTAATTCGAACCGTAACAGGCAGAAAAAATAAAATAACAGTCAATAAAATATAGGAAAAAACCGTGCCTAATTTAGCAACTGAATTCCGCATATCCCAATTGCAGGATTTTTGTTGTGATGATTTTGTGTTCCTGTCATCTAATAAAAGTCTACATGCACACGGATGCTTTACCAAAATAACCACGCCAGTCGGTGATAATACAGATACTGACTGCCAATTACATCGCGATATACCTGAGCTTTTCCGTCAGGCTAAAAATAAAGGTATTGAAAACCCCATTATAGTGGGTGCGATTCCATTTGATAAACGCCAGCCTTCTGCTCTGTTTATTCCGGAAGATTACTCTTGGCTAGAGCGTGAGGCATTATCTTTTTCATCTGTTTCTTCCGGCCCCAAATTACAGCAGATAAATTCATTGCCGGATAAAGACGAATTCTGCCAGATGGTGACTCATGGCGTTGATGCAATTCATCATGGTTTGCTCGATAAAGTTGTCCTTTCCCGCCTGCTGAACATCAAATTTGACCAACAGCCTGATGCTACGCAGTTATTTATGCGGTTGAATCAACAAAACCCTTATAGCTATAACTTCCATGTTCCACTTGGCAACAGCACCCTTATCGGTGCCAGCCCGGAGTTACTACTGTGTAAACAGGGGAGTACCATTATCTCTCAGCCTCTGGCGGGTTCTTCACGCAGAGGCAGCAACGTCATGCAAGACAATGAGTTGCGTCAATCGCTATTGCGTTCAGCGAAAGATCAGCATGAACATCAATTAGTGATTACCGCAATGAGAAAAGCATTAGCTGAACGTTGTACAGAATTAGCTATTCCTGAGATACCTTCGTTACTCAGCACCCCCTTGCTTTGGCATCTCGCGACAGAAATTCGTGGTGAATTAGCCGATAAACAGATAGATGCCCTCTCGATCGCTTGCTTGCTGCATCCAACTCCGGCGCTGTGTGGTGCTCCCAGACAGCAGGCCGCGACGCTGATTTCTGAATTGGAACCGTTCAAACGCGACTATTTTGGCGGTATTGTCGGTTGGTGTGATGCCAGAGGTAATGGCGAATGGGTCGTGACGATTCGCTGTGGTGAAGTGTTTGAAAACCATATTCGGCTCTTTGCAGGAGCAGGGATTGTCGCTGACTCGAAACCCAGTGCCGAATGGCATGAAACAGATGTGAAATTTGGCACGATGCTACAGGCGCTGGGATTGTCTTACGATAAGGAACGTTGTTTATGAATATTGAATTCACTCACTGGCCTGAGAAATTAGCGCAACACTATCGCCAATGTGGTTATTGGCTTGACTTACCGCTGAGCGACATACTCAGCCGCCAAGTCGCCAATGAAAATATCGCCCTTATTGCTGACAAACATCAGTATAGTTACCACCAGCTCAAGAGTCTGGAATTATTACAATTACAGGTGGGGGGTGCACGGTTGAGTGAATCATCAGCCAGAAGAATACCTTCCGAGCTTGGCTGCCGCTTACAGCAGGTATTTGGCATGGCAGAAGGGCTGGTGAACTACACACGGCTGGATGACGATGAACAAACCATTTTCACGACCCAAGGCCGCCCAATCAGCGCAGATGATGAAGTATGGATAGCGGATAAACAAGGCAACTCTCTGCCACACGGTGTCACCGGCAGGTTAATGACCCGTGGCCCATTACACAGCACACCCTATTTCAAGTCGGAGAAACCCAATGAGCATCCCCAAACTAAACGATTATCTTCTGCCTGCTGTTCAGGAATTACCTGTTAATAAGGTGAATTGGGCATTTGATAGCAAACGGGCGGCTTTGCTCATCCATGACATGCAGAATTATTTTCTCAATTTTTGGCAACCTGATAGTCAGCTAGTGACGCAAGTCATCGATAATATTGCCCGCCTGAAAATACAGTGTCAGAAACTTGGCATACCTGTTTTTTATACCGCGCAGCCCGACCACCAGAGCGATGCTGACCGGGGCTTGCTTAATGATATGTGGGGGGCAGGGCTGAATAAACATCCTGAACAGCAAAGTATCACTGACGCATTAACACCCGAAAGTGATGACACGTTATTAGTCAAGTGGCGCTATAGTGCTTTTCAACGTTCTGATTTGGAACAGTTACTGAAAAATAGCGAACGGGACCAATTAATTATTTGTGGTATTTATGCTCATATCGGCTGTATGACAACCGCCACTGATGCCTTTATGCGTGATATAAAACCTTTCTTCGTTGCAGACGCACTGGCAGATTTCAGCCGCGAAGAACATATGATGTCTCTGCGTTATGTCGCAGGACGTAGTGGCCGTGTACTGACGACGGCAACATTGCTCAATGAAATGTCACTTTCTTCTCTAGGGGAGAAGAAATGGGATCGGGAACACCTTCGTGCTGAAATTTTACCGTTATTAGACGATGACTGTGGCGACATTGATGATCATGAAAATTTACTTGATTACGGCCTCGATTCGGTACGAATCATGTCGTTGATAACGCGCTGGAATAATCAGGGTCATCAGCTAGATTTCATCACGCTGGTTAAAACACCAACCTTATCGAACTGGCTTACGCTGTTGACTGATAAACGGGAGGTCAAATAATGAGCGCTTTTTCTTGATTTCAGCGGTAAAAATGTCTGGATCACGGGGGCTGGGCGTGGAATAGGTTATCAAATTGCCAGCCACATCACTTTACAGGATATCGTCATCGATGGAGGCGCTACGCTAGGAGCCGGAGTACTTAGCCAAAAAATCCCGTAAGTATGTCTGGTTAAACGCGTTTAATTCCACCGTATGACAACAGTCGGTGATTAATCTTCATACGGCATTTGATTATTTTTTCAATCCTAAGCGGGCAGCCCAGCCCGCTCCCCCATATTTAAATTCAAGCATGGGAAGCGATCCAGTTACCTAGGTTAACCCGTGAGATCGCCCAGCGATACACCGATAATCCCACCGACAGGGAAACTTGATCAGGTTCCCAATAATTCAGAAAAGTTAAAGAAAAAATAGCTGGTTCTGAAATAAAATATGATATTTAGAAAACTGTGTCTTATCACCCAGTTCTAAATGGATAGACTTTACGGGTACAGTGGATAATCATATTCTACAGAAATTTATGGTTTGACAGGTAGAGCGAAACCGTACGTGAGCCGAAATTTTTATACAGCTCACCTAATAAATCACAGGGGTTCTAATGACAAAAAGAGCTGATATAAAAAATGAAAGATTGGTTTACACAGAAAAATTAGGGTGGTTAGACTTAGGGCATGCTAACGGTGATGATGCTAGGAAGCTAATGATTTCTCTTTATTTGGGGGATAATACTACTGAGGAATCGCATTTTATTGTTAGATATGTCCAATATATGGGGAGGGGACGAAACTATGGGACATCTATAAAAACAAGATGGAGAGTTAAGAGAGGTTTATCTTTGCATGATACGAAGAGAGTTGCTCTTACTATCATGATGTATACAACTCATTCATTTGAATCGTACCAAGATTCCTTTCCTTTTACTTGGTTTTCGGATAGTGGTTATAGCGGTGAGGATTTAATTTCTAATTTATTTGGTTTTTATCAGGCTGTTAATGATATTAATTATTTGCCTCAAGTAGGGGTAGTAAGTAAGGATGAGGCATTTAAACGGTGGGATTACTATGGGCCTATAGGAAAATATAAAAATAAAACTTTTAAACCGCTCTTATTTCCTGATCCTGAAAAATACCCAAACAATGCAAGACCTTATCATGCTTCACTACCTAGTTTTTTAAACACTATAATACCTATAAGTGACATAAAAACTAGTCAAGATGTAATGCTTATTGAAGATGCAAGCTGGATTAATGTAGGTAAAGAATATGCTGGGATTTCGGTTGAGTAATTTTATACGTATATGTATCGTTATATCTGTTTTAATTGTGGGTGTTCTTTTTTTTATTGCTTCATTAGCAAATGTAAATTTGTCATATACAAAAAGAAACTTCATTTACTATCATACATTTACCTTTGATGAAATTAAAAATATACCATTAGTTTCAAATGATTACATCATATACTATGACTCTCCTGATGGCTCACAAATAATGACTAATGAAATTGTTTTTTCAAATGTAAACTTGATTCGTAAAAAGGAGCTAATAGAATATGTTGAGAATATGGGATTTAAAAAATATTTTGATAAATATTGGAATGAAGATAGTTGGCGAAAAGATAATGTACGAATAAGTATAAAACAAAATGATACCGAACGTACCATTTTGTTTTTAGTTGAGATAAGTTAAAATACATTATCTTCTCTTATGCTGTAACCAGATGTTCCAGCAGTATGGTGTGTCCAAGTTATGCTATCATATGAAATTGTTATACATTCATATGGTTGCATATCATTGTGATTTAGCGAGTTAGGGTAATGTATAGATATGTTTTTTATGGTTGCGTTTGTTAACTTCATTGAATAAAATTTTTCTAGCCCACCTGATGAACTGTTTCTATATATATCAATTTCACAATTTAAACTCTCATTGCTTGATATTGCAACTCCTAATAGTGGAGATGATTTATCAATTGGTTTTGTTATTACAATAGGCTGGTGATTTACATTTTGCTCTCTACTTATATCATGGTCTACAGCATAAATAAGTATTTTATCTTTGTGCTCTTCTTGATATTTATTTCCTATGGAATCATAAGTTGAGCATCCGGCAGATATAAGACCTTGCTTTTTACCATTTATAGTCATGTAAATAATATTGGCCACTCTGTTTTTCCTTAGTATGTTTTTTGGGCAAAATAAACATACATAATAACTCATTATTTTGTCAATAGTATTTTTTAAATTTAAAAGACTTATTCATTAACTTTAGTAAAAATCTGCTTTCATAGAAGGCGGCATTAATTTCACCCCATAGGGGCGTACTAAAAGCCCTAAATGCAAGCCTCTGCCTTCAAACCCAAAGGCCAATAAAACCCTGTTGTGCAAGCATTGAATTGATATGGTTTGCGGCTATATACCCGTCGTCATTGAAGATGCTTGATTTTTCATTTGTATCAGATCATGATTGCGCCCATGAAAATTAATCTAACAGATGCCCAAAAAGACGCCCTCGAATTGATGCATGATACGACTCGCGATGGACGAGTACGTGACCGCATCAAGGCCGTGCTTTTGGCCTCAGAAGGCTGGACTGCCCAGATGATTGCTCAGGCTTTGCGGATCCATGAAAGTACGGTGAGCCGCCATCTGAAAGATTACTTCTCTGAGGAAAAACTCGCCCCTGAAAATGGGGGCTCTGAAAGCCGTTTGTCTGCCGAACAAACAACAGAATTAGTTGAGTATCTGATGGCAAATTTGATGCACACTACCGCACAAATTGTGGCCTATGTTCGGGCACGATGGCAGGTGACTTTCACTGTCGCAGGAATGACGAAATGGCTTCACCGTCAAGGTTTCAGCTACAAGAAGCCAATGGGTGCTCCGCATAAATTTGATGCGGATAAACAGCAACAGTTTATTGAAACCTACAACGCGCTGAAAGAAGAATGTGGCCAGAATGCGCCTATTTTATTTATTGATGCGGTTCACCCGACCCTGTCCACAAAATTAAGTTATGGCTGGATGAAGAGCGGGCGGAAGCACGTCAAAGTGGTTGAAACCACAGGCAGTCGTACTCGACTCAACATCATGGGTGCCCTTAATTTACAACGGATTGAAGAGACTATTGTTCGTGAATATCCGACGATTAACGCGAAAAATGTCGTCCTTTTTTTCGGCTCAATCCGGGAAACCTATCCACTTTCGCAAAAAATCCACATTATTCTGGATGGTGCGGGTTATCACCGTTCCGGAGTCGTCCAATTTTTTGCCGAGGTTTTGAATATTGAGTTGCACTACCTGCCGCCTTACAGCCCTAATCTCAACCCGATTGAGCGATTATGGAAGTATGTGAATGAGCAGGTACGAAACAATGTCTATTTTCCGGATACCAAAACATTCCGTGAAACGCTGCGCCACTTTTTTCATGTCACATTGCCAGAAAAAGCGAAAGAACTCACCACTCGGTTGACTGATAACTTCCAGATTTTAAAACCCGCATCTTCAAGTTAATTGCGTATAGTTGATCTCTAAGAGAATTAATTATGTCCATAATCTCACAAATTAGGCATTTTCTGATCAACATATTAGCGGAGGTGATTTAGTATCATGGCATTATAGTGGTGCTTTAATGGTATTTTCTTTTAAATGGTAGAGAGGAATTATGGATAATTTAAAATATTTACCTTTCAGTGAAATTAATATTAATGATGATTTTTTTCATCTTTAAAATCTGATTATAAACATGGATTTGTTGCATGGTTTTACAAGAAATCAAATAGTTCCTCTGAGCAAGCTTACGTTTTGTTCAATGAAAATGAAAAAATTGATGGCTTTATGTATTTAAAAATAGAACATGGAATTATAGATGATGTTACCCCGCCAATATCTTTAGGAAAACATTTAAAAATTGGAACATTCAAGTTTAATCCAAAGGGAACGCTACGCGGTCAGCGTTTCTTGAAAAAAATATTTGATAACGCACTCTCATATGGAGTTGATGATATTTATGTTACGGTTTTTGAGGAGCACAACTACTTAATAAGATTATTTAAATTATATGGTTTCAATGAATGCGCAATAAAAGAAACGGAAAATGGAAAAGAAATTGTTTTATTGAAATGTATGAAAGACACATGTTCAACTGGGGATGTACTTTCAGATTACCCATTTATTCTAAACACAGATAAACAAAATAAATTTTTGTTAGCTATATATCCAGAGTTCCATACTAACCTTTTCCCTGATTCCCGCTTAATAACGGAATCACCAGATATATTAAAAGATATATCACATACAAATAGTATTAGGAAAGTATACATATGCGGAATGAAAGGCGTACTATCCTTAAAACCTTATGATATTTTAGTGATTTATAGGACATCGGATGGAAGGTCGGCAGCTTATTACAATTCAGTAGTTTCATCAATCTGCGTTGTTGAAAATGTACAAAATATTACTAATTTCTCATCTGAAGATGCTTTCATTGATTACTGTATAAAATATTCTGTATTTACAAAAGAACAGTTGCAAGCATTCTACATACATAAGAAATATCCATTTATAATAACGTTTACTTATAACTTAGCATTACCTAAAAGATTAAATAGAGCCTCACTCATTGAAAATGTAGGACTTGACCCTAACGATCGGTGGGGTATACTAAGATTAACCGATGAACAATTCCATAGAATAATAACTTTAAGTGAAACAGATGAAAATATTATTATCGATAAAGCCTGAATTTGTTGAAAAAATACTAGAAGGCACTAAGAAATATGAATTTAGGAAAGGAATATTCAAAAATTCATCTGTCAAATCAGTTGTAATTTATGCAACCAAGCCTGTAGGTAAAGTTGTTGGTGAATTTAATATCGAACATATTCTTGAAGATACGCCATCATCTTTATGGCGCATAACAAAACAGAACTCAGGTATAAGTAAAATTTTTTTTGATGAATATTTTAAAAGAAGAAATAAAGCATTCGCAATACAGATAGGCTACGTACAGAAGTACGATTATCCAATTTCATTAGATGAGCTTAGTGAACAATTAGGAAAGCGAATCACTGCACCTCAATCTTACTGTTACCTACCAAATTAATCCCAATCAGCCCTCCCTTGAGGGCTTTTTAGCACCCACCCCACTACCCCCTAGTCTCCCCTATTGGCTATTTATTGACGACTGACGTGACGCTGTACTCCTGCTGAGGATCAGGCGCCAATACCTGCTTCTGGTTCCAGATAGAATCCTCCGGCATCTGGACACGAACGTCTAACCGAGTCCCTGCGGGCAAATCACAGGCCTCATCATCGGTGTAGTGCGTCTGCTCATCCTGTGACTTGATGCGCCTGTTCTGTAACCGGGCAGGCATGTGTGCATTCTGTCGGTGTGTCACCCTGATTTCAATAGCCCCATCCGGCAGCACCTTATCATCGACATACACTAACTCATTGCCGTTGACGTCACGGGGAACACTGATACCGCCATGAACACCCCATGCACCGTCTGAGTTATAGCCAAGGATACCGGATAATTTGTAGTGACCAAGGCCGAGTCTGGTCACAGTTGCCCCTTCGGATTCGTCGTTAGTGGTAAAGGTGCCATCGGGGTGGATTTGGATGATGGGGGAGGTCTTCTTGAGAAAACCGTTGCCGTCAAAGTCGGCGTTGCCCGTTGTCCAAACAGTGTAATCTGACCAGCTATTACCGCCAGAAAATCTAACAATTCTCATGGCGTTACCGCCAAAGTTAGGGAATACCAGATACTGTTGGTTTCCATCATTCCAACGCAATTTTATGAATGACCCCCACACCTCATCTTTGTGTGAGCTCGGTGAGTAGCCATAAAATCCGCTGGGCTGGTTTCCGCCAACATCCCAAAGATAGCCAGCAATTTTGTTAGACAAATTATTAGAGCCAACACCATAATCGCCCACCTTCAGCGCATTCCCCAAACCAAGGTTTTTCACAAACTCCGGTTTGTTCGGAATGTCTGCCCCGCTCTGGGATTTATCCAACTTCCCCTCCATCGCCGCCTGCAACGCCCGGATGGAGTCCAGTGTCACTTTCTGGGTCATGTATTAAATGATTAGATTAGGTATTAAAAATAATGTTCACGTTCAATAAAGGTTCCTATCACTTTATCGTGCATTTCTTCCGATTTTGAATACCCAATGGTTTTTCTATTCAGCCTTTTGATTCGGGTACGATGCGTTAAATTCGTTCTCTCTATACGCTGAGTAAACGCCTTTCCAGTCAAGTGCTCTTCCTCGGGAAGTGGGTCGTAAACAACATAGTCATCCGTGCAGTAAAACCGAATAGTAAAGGAAGATAAGAGGGTAAGCAGCTTGTCTAACGTTTTTCGACTGCGATCGCCAAAAACATGAGCCACTATTCGCTTCAGGCGGGGTTCCCAAGCATACCAAAGCCAGCGTTGGTTTTTCTTATTGCCGACAAACGACCATTGCTCGTCGATTTCACAGACAATCTGGATGCCACATTCCGCAAGGGGAAGTGTCGTTACGTTTCGGAGTCTGAGGTTTTTAATGTTTTCATGACGGTGGCGGTGGCGACTTTCAGGATCCGAGCGGTGTCACGAATTCCCCCGTTTATTCATCGCGATATCGACAATCTGTTCTTTAACGCCGGGTTTGCAGGCCTGATAGGTATACGCCAACTGAAAGACCTTACAGCAGCTATAACAGCGATAACGAGGATGTCCGCCATTTCCTTTCCCATGTCCTTTGACCTGTTCTGATTTGTGGCAATAACGGCAATAGACATCAACTTTGGCCATACTTCATCCTTAAAAAGCCGGAAGCATATCACAGCAACTAACCATTTAATACATGACCCAATGGTCGAACCCATTGAGGCTTCGCCGTTTATGATAATGAAAATAAACAGGGCCGGACCCGGCTTACCTATTCAGTTTGGTTTTTTCGCTATTGAATTAATAATGAAAGCAGTTAAATTGGAACATCTTTAATATATTCTGAAATGGATCAGGGAAAGTGATGACCAATACTGATAAAAAGGATAAGAGCAAAAAAAGTCAAAAACAATCCAGTCATTTTATTCCTTATAAAACCACATATGATTTGCGTTTAAATAAAAGAGAGCCCAATTTAATCAACATACTGATGCAGATCCAGGGTTATGAATATGGCTTTTTGACGGTGTTAGGTGTCCGCCCTTTATCACAACGGGGTAACCATAAAAACAGTGCCATCTATGTCGTGCGGTGCCGGTGTGGTAAATACGCCGTCAGGACGCTCAAGGCAATCAGAAATCCGGCTAATGTGACTGACATGTGTGAGCATTGTCTTCACCTGTACAACCTGAGGTGCAGAAACCTCTTTCTCACTGAGGGAAAAGAGGTTGGTTTGTCAGAGTTAACCGGTATTAAATATAAAAAAACTTTAGAAATTAAAGAATAAGGAAGCCAGATTGCGCTTCGACGTTGAATGCCCAGCATACACCTTATTCTCTCTCCGTAAGATCAGTTTGTCAGAGATGATAAAAGGGACATTTGACCCGGCCTGATACAAAGGCTACCATCCTGAATGTGACTACCTGTGATCTGATCGCCTGCAAGGATCACCTCTTCTGAGTGGCGAAAACAAAACTCTCGTAGCCTGCAAGGGAGAGCAAGATTGCGGTACATCTGCGCACTTTTGGAAGCAGATATCGTCAGACAACAACCCTCCGTCCGGCGATGAAAGTTACCCGGTGTTATTCACAACCGGCTTATCACGCAATACGGGCAGAGCATTCTTTGCCTCGTTCCGAAAAACATTAACCTGCGTTTTGAACACTGACAATAAACGTCCTGATCTCTGTACAGCGATTGCGCGAAAAGATCAGAGGGCGTCAATGATTTCAGCGTCCACTGTTATGCGGGGTCACTTGCGTAACAGCGCAGAGATTACCAAGTGACGCCGCAAAGCGGCCAACGTCCAGAGCACGTCCGGTCTGGCTTTACGACCGATTTGAACCCTGCATTACTCAGTGAAACCACTAAAAATAGACCATTAACCACCCTGTTGTTTGATTGATAAACGATCGTCATATCTGATTTTCAACCCACTGCCTGATAGCAGGCTGATGCAGTAAAAATTAAGGAGAAATTCATCACGTCAAGATAATGAGGCGTTCATCCTGAGCTGATCAGACCCTGAACGGGGAGCATGTCATCGCTGTGCTGAGCACGTCGCGAGCTCCTGCAATAACTCAACACAATCCCGCCCTGCTACACATTGTCTGACGCACCACGGAACGGTGAACCTGAACCGACACGCAGGGAATTGTTTTAAAAACGACTAAAAATGAAAAAGTAGCAAGAGAGGCGGGAATGGCGCAGGGATCGACACGTTCAAAGGTTGAGCAGTTCAGAAAAGCCTTTATCACGCATGCCCGACAGGCGGGCGGAAGTTTTGTTACGGTGGCGGATCGTGAGCGTATGGCCCGGCAGTTCCTTGATTATTTGAAAAACAATGGCATCAAACTCCGGCAAATGGATAGCCTGAAGGTGAAATATATTGAGCGCTATATGGCTGAGCGCAAAGCCAACAATCTCAGTCACCGGACACTGCAAAATGAAATGTCGGTGCTGCGAGCCATTTTAGCGCAGGCGGGAAAGCATAAGCTGGTTGATCCCGATAATGCTCGCCTGAGTAACCGGGCATTGGGTATCGCGGATACCAGCCGCAAGGGAACTAAAATGGCGCTGGCACCGGCTGCGTTCCGGGACATTTTTCAACAGGTGGAGCAAAAAGACCGGAGTGTCGCGGCTGTGATGCAACTGGAGTATGTGCTGGGACTGCGTACCAAAGAAGCGGTGGAAGCCTACAAATCGTTAGCGACCTGGAAGAAAGCACTGGAAAACGGGCATACGTCTGTGCGGGTGGTGTTCGGTACTAAAGGTGGACGGTCTCGACAGACGACCATATTGGATCGGGCAGCGCTGCAACATGCCATTGCCTATGCGGAGCAAGAGCAGGCAGGACATAGCGGCAAACTGATTGATAAGCCGACGATCACTCAGGCCATAGACCGTTACCGCTATATTGTCAGACGTGCAGGACTGAGCGGCAATAAAGCGCCACACAGTATGCGTTATCATTTTGCTCAGCAATCCGGAGAGCATTATATAGCGCAAGGATTCAGTGAGCGGGAAGCGCTGGCACTGGTCTCGATGGATTTAGGACATGGTGACGGGCGAGGACGTTATATTCGGCAGGTGTATTACCAGAATATTGAGGGTGAATAAGTTGTATTGGAGCACACAAGGTCTGCTTCTCTGGTCATTGGAATATGAGCAAAGCAATCTTGAATTTTAGGTTATTATTAATATGTTATCGATAACTCGCTTCTGGACAAAAGCGAGTTAGTTGTACCAAATAAGACTCGATATGACACTATCGATGATCTGAGCGCAACCTAATCTGATGAGATGGACGTCCCACATGGCGTCAATTGTACCAAAATGAAATAGCATACTCATTTTACGGGAGCGTCCATCATGCGTAATAAAATTCTTGGTATTGATTTAGGGACTGTTGATGTTTTATGTTCATAAATCAATCAGCCCACATTGGTAACCAAACGAGAGTAAATGCCAGTGCTAACATACTGGCATAATTTCGTTCTAATTTATCGTATCTCGTTGCTATAGCCCGAAAATGTTTTATTCTGGCAAAGGCATTCTCCACTAAATGTCGGTAACGATTTAACCCTTTGTCTATGGGCTTTTCTGATTTTCGGCTGTTTTTTCGATAAGGAATGACGGGTGTTGCCCCTGTTTGTTCGACGATATTTCTGAAGGCGTCACTATCATAGCCTTTATCTGCAATCACAAAATCTGATGCCGGGGAGTTATTCACCAGACTTTCCGCCTGCTTAATGTCGTGCGTTTGCCCCCCTGACAGTTCAAAGTGGACGGGTAAACCCTGACTGTCTACGGCCAAATGAAGTTTCGTTGAACGTCCGCCACGGCTTTTGCCTATCGCTTCCTCTTCATTTGTTGCTGCCCCGGCACTGTGTTGATGCGCTCGAACAATACTGCCATCAATAAATAGCCATTCCCTATCAGCAAGTCCAGATAACCCTTTGAATATCAAATTTAAAACGCCCTTTTTTGACCCCGCATTAAAACGCACAAAGACCGTATTCCATCGACCAAATTCCAACGGCAGGTCACGCCATGGGATACCTGTTCTCATCCGATAAAGGATCCCCTCAAGGATAAGACGATGTTCGGCTTTATGATAAACGAGCCCAGTGTGTTGCATTAGTGCAGATAGCTTATCCCAGACGGGATCTGTTAACATAGTTCGTAGCATGATGATGAGGCTTAATGAGTTTTTGGCGAAATTGATTATACCCAATCATCATGCTGTTCAGATTACCTTCACAAAACGTCAACACGCCCTAGCAAAATCGATCTTTCAGCTCTGTTTGCTCGACGGTAATCACGTTGTCTTTAATAAAAAAGTGACTCGCAATCGGCTACTGGATGCTGTCAGACAAATGGAATCCGGGACTTTGGTTGCGATGGAGGCTTGTAGCACTGCCCACTATTGGGGACGGATGGTTGGGCATCTTGGCTTTGAGGTTTGCCTTATCCCCCCTCAGCACGTTAAAGCCTTCGTCAAAAACCATAAAAATGATGCTAATGACGCTCTGGCAATTTGTGAGGCTGCGAATCGGCCTGATATGAATTTTGTGCCAGTGAAAAACCTTTCTCAACAGGACCTTTGTGCTCTCCATCATGTGCGACAGTCATTAGTTCAAAAACGCGTTGCCACCTCTAATCAAATCAGAGGACTGGCGGCAGAATATGGCATCGTTTTTCCGCAACGCTCTGCTGCCCTGAGACAATCGCTGTATGAAGCACTTGAGGATGCTAGTAATGGATTAACGGTGATTGCACGTAGGATTTTGAAACAACTTTATGAAGACTGGCTGATATTGCTCCAACGAACAGAGGAAATAGAAGAAACCCTCAAATTGCTATCATCACAAACGGCACAGTGGCAGCAATTACAATCTATTCCCGGCATTGGTTCCCTAATCACCTCTGCATTTATCGCTTATGTCGGTGATTGAAAGCAATTCAATAACGGCAGGCAACAGGCGGCTTGGCTAGGGTTGGTTCCCCGACAAGCAAGTAGTGGTGGGAAAACTCAATTAGGTAAAATCACTAAAAATAGTAATCGATACTTGCGTTGTATTTTAATTCATGGCGCCAGAGCGGCCATGCAACGCAGAACGTTACGGCACGATGCACTGGGTGACTGGATGCAGTCTTTGGTTAACCGGCGGGGATTTAATAAAGCGTGTGTCGCTTACGCCAATAAATGCAAATGCGCCAGAATATGCTGGTCAATCATGGTTAATAATGACGTGTTTCAGGTGAGCAAGGCCTTTGCCTGAATAAATTTGTTTCACTTTCAATAAAGTTGACTTCAGTTGATGAGCTAAACGGTTATCCGGCCTTGCAAGAACCTGAAACTGTTGAGGATTTTTAATCCGTTAATCTGATGAGGAGGCAAGGTTCGGACTTCACCATGGCGCAGTAAATTGGAATGATTGCCAGACGCCGGATATATGACTGTGAAGCGAAATTAGCCACGAACTGAGTCACTGAAAAAAGTTGAATATTACGGGACGTCCATATAAAAACAGTCGGCATTGTGCCAAGCGGACATTACTCACATTAATCTACGGGGAGAACGTCTCAAATATAGGACGTTTCGATCGTTCCTTCTAAAAAGCCGAAAAAAGTTGTAACAATTCAAAAAATCTAGGTAAAGCTAACTTCTTATAGGGATGCGGCGATGCTAAACTGAAAGCAAGATTTTGTGCACATTGGTTTGTTGGGGGAAAGAAATGGCAAACGGTAAGGTTCTCAGACAGCTTATAAAAGCTGGGGCGACAGGTGATGTCGCGACCTTCCGTCGTGTTTCGGAAGTGATCATTGAGGAAGAACGACAAAAACAGCATCATCTTCTTGCGAATGATCTTGAACATATCCTGTATGGAGATCACACCATACAGACCTCCCGCGTGCCTGCAGCTCCCCAGATGCCTGTTGATAAAGAGAGAGGCCTACCATTACTGGATATTAAACAGCCAAGCCGTTCTCTGAATGAAATCGTACTACCCGAATCAAGTTCAGATGCAATCGAAGAGATTCTTGAAGAAAATCGCAGAGCTGATGTGCTACGCAGCTATGGAATGAAAGCTGTTAGTAAAGTAATCTTTTTTGGTCCTCCGGGATGCGGTAAAACTCTGGCAGCAGAAGTAGTTGCTTGTGAGTTGGATATGCCCTTGGCAATCGTCAGGCTTGATACTCTTGTTTCTTCTTATCTTGGTGAGACTGCTGCTAACCTACGCCAAATATTTGATTTTATCTCTCAGTATCCAATGGTTGTACTTTTCGATGAGTTTGATGCTATTGGTAAAGAACGAGGGGATAGTGGGGATCATGGCGAATTAAGACGGGTCGTGAATGCAGTTCTACAGATGATGGATGCATATCAGGGGAAAAGCTTGATTCTTGCGGCAACGAACCATGAGCATATTCTGGATAGCGCTATTTGGAGGCGGTTTGACGATGCAATCGAATTCCCACTGCCCGACAAACATCAATTATTAGAATTGATGAAGCTAAAACTTCGTGGTATACGTCGCCAGTTTGAGCTTGAAGATGATGCCGTGCTCTCACTATTTATTGGAAAAAGTGGTGCCGATTTAGAACGGATTGTAAGACGTGCAATCAAAAGAATGATTTTACGTAGCCAAGAGTTTTTAACTCTGAAAGACCTTAAGAATGCACTCTTGCGGGAAAATGTAAATAAAACTCGTCAGGGATAATAAATGACGGAACAATATAAACATCTTAGTATTGCGAAAGAATCTCTTCAGAACCCTAGACGCACACGTCAGTTTAACATTCCGAGAACACCACGTGCCGACTTGCGCCTGCATGGAAGCATGTTGTCTGAGCAATTACGAGGTATTACGCAATTAGCTACCCCGCAAATTCCAGGAAAAGATAATGATGGCCGGTACATGCTTAAATTACAATATACTGGGATGTTAGATATTGCTCATCTGGACAGGCATGGTATCGAGTTCGTTAGCCAAGAAGACAAAACGATCTGTATTGCTTTTGCTGATGAACGAGGAATTGCCCTCTTTGAGGAGCACCTGTCACAATTGGGACATGGACATATTACCTACCAGCAGATCCTAACAGCATTGGACAGTGTTGATGTTTGGTCTAGTGAGGATCGCAAAAGCTGGTCAGTCAGGCATTATGGTTTTCCTGAATTAGAATCATTCGGTCTGGATGTTGAGCTTTGGCCGATAGAAACCACACGACATCCTTCACGAGAGCGGATCTGCGAAGAATTTGAAAACTGGCTTCAGGAAAATATGATTCACCGTTTGGATCGAATTAATCTTGATAGCTTGTTGATGTATCGGGTTCGAGTAAATTGCGAGCAAGCTGAAAAACTACTAGCCCATCGTGATGTCCGTATGGTAGATTTGCTTCCTTCAAGCGGGATTTCGTACGAAAAATTGAACAGAGATATCAACGTTATTCCTGCACACATCCCCTCCCCATCTCCTGACGCTGCGAAAGTTTGTATTCTTGATAGTGGAATTAATACCGCACATCCATTATTGCGTAGTGCTATAGCTGAAAGCGCCAGCTTTGTGGTTAATGAAGACGAATTTGACCATTGCGGGCATGGTACAGCTGTTGCAGGTATTGCGCTATATGGTGATGTTGAAGCCTGCGATGCCAGTAATTTCTGGCAACCATCAGTGTGGTTATATAATGGAAAACTCCTTAATTCTCAAGGGGAATTTGATACTTCTACGATCGAAACAACGTTGACTGAGGCTGTAGAGTATTTCGTAGATTTAGGATGTCGTATATTTAACTTATCACTTGGTAATGCAAATGCACCATATGATGGTAAGCATATCAGGGGAATTGCTTATGTTCTTGATGTGCTGGCTCGTCGTCACAACATTCTGTTCGTTGTTTCTGCAGGTAACTTTAGCGGAAGTAGTGACCCTGATGTTCCACAGGAAAGTTGGCGTGCTGAGTACCCAAGTTACTTAATCCATAACAGTTCCGTTATTATCGATCCAGCCCCTGCACTCAATGTCCTCACGACAGGAAGTTATGCCAGGCACAATGCAACATTTGATGCTCAACGTAGGGCGGATGAAATTAGTCATTTAAGCCCTGCGGGGGAATTTCAACCCTCACCATTCACACGCCACGGGCCGTCAGTGAAAGGAGCTTTTAAACCGGAAATAGTAGCTCATGGTGGTAATTTCGCCGTCCCCATGCGTAATGACGGAGGCCAATGGCGAGAACATGCCAAAGGACTTGGCGTTCTAAGCTGCCACCATCAATTCCAAGGAAGCACATTTTTCTCTGAACAAAGTGGAACTAGTTTTTCTGCACCATATATAACGCATCTTGCTGGACGTTTACTAAATGAATATCCAGATATGTCAGCCAATATGTTGCGAGCGATGCTGGTCAACCATGCAGTATTGACTCCTCAGATGGAAAATACATTTTCTGAAGAAGTTGTTGAGTGTTATAAAGCAGAGTCAGCAACTCGAAACCGCAGCATTATTCGGGATGTTGTTGGATATGGAGTCGTCGAGGAAGATAGTTTATACCGTTCATCAGAAGAAGTAGTTGTTATGATGTGTGATGAACAAATTGTGAATAATACACATCAATTTTTTGAGCTTCCATTACCCGCTTCCTTTTTAAGAACTCAACGGGCAGTACGAGAACTGCACATTACTTTAGCTTATTCACCAGCCGTCAGAACGACCAGGCTGGATTATGCGGCTACGCAAATATCCTATAGACTCATAAAAGGAACATCGTTACAGGATGTCCAGCAGTATTTTAATCATGATGTACAGGATGGCACAAAATCCAGGAATGATGATGCGGCAAGTAATCGTTCTGTTACTGCACAACAACGTGACCACTGTACAGTGCAATCATCTAGTTGGACCTTTAAGCGTCGCTCTCCTGATGAAAAGTGGTTTGTAGTTGTAACTAGAAATGATCGTGAGTGGGGGGCTCCACTCAATAGTCAACACGAATCATATGCTTTAGTTGTTACTGCAACGGATAGAGAAAACGCTGAGGCCAATCTTTACGCCGAAATTGAGGCCCGAATTCGTGAACAGGAACGTTCTAGAGCACGAGTAAGCTAAATTGACCTCAGCTTCGTTTAAAAATAGCGATCTCATTATCCCGTAGATTCAAGCTCGGTTTTTTAGGTTGAAATATATAAGCAATAAGGCCGGCAGCAACTTCCAATAAAAAACCAAGCTGACTGCGATGCCTTGAATGCTCTATCTGAAAAACCTCAGTTTTGTTTAAGCATCCCAATTTCAGAATCACGTAAACCTAAACTCGGCTTTTTGGGTTGGAATGTATAAGCAATAAGTCCCGATACAACCTCCAGTAAAAAGCCGACTACGCTCCGGTGTCTTGAATGTTCTATCTGAGAAATATTTTTCAATTGGTCATTCACTGTCTCTATCAAAAACCGCGTTCTTAACATAACCCTGTCCCAAAGTGATAAAAATTTGGCTTTCATATTACGACGAACATGGGTGATCAGTGTGATCCCCTCAGTTTTCATCTCATCACATAAAGCCTAGGATAAATACCCCTTGATCACTGTAGAGTGTTGTTCAACAAGTAAGCTGCTGATATCAATGACAGCATTCATAGCGGTCTGACATCAGCACCAGAGGCATATCTAAGATCCGCAGCCATCTTATAGCTGCTACTGAGTTGAGTTAGCTTGTTGCATACAACTAACGATCAAAAATTAATCGATATAGCCCGACTTTTTATCGTTACGCGTAAATATTTCAGTTAATCTTTAATTTTTTCAGAATTTTGGGATATTATTAGACCTAATTGTGTACATCGTAGAGTCAGGCCATGATACGTTGCCATCTCGCTCGCCTGATGGGAGAGCGAAAAATGAAAATTTCCGACGTCTTGCGTGAAACCGGTCTTAGCAGGAATACTGTAACGCTGATGTACAAAGAATCTGCGCAAAAGATCGACATTGAGGCTTTGGATAAACTTTGCCGCCTATTTGAATGTGAGGTGGCTGATATGCTGGAGTTCACGGATGTGCAAGGCTAAGCCCCATACACTGGTCAGCTGGATTGGGGGGAACGACCTCAAAGCCACCGGCAGCACCGGAGCTGATGGTCAGGCGCTTGGGCCGATTGCTGCGACTCTTACAGCACAAGCGTTTGATGCCGTAGAACTGCTTTACAACTACCCGGAAGATCAGGTGAGGTCCTATCTGGCTTGGTTGCAGGAGCTAGTTACCACGCCTATCTGTGCTCACGCCATTTCGCTATCTTCACCTGTTAACTTCGGTGAAATCTATGTTCAGGCCAATCAGCAGCTATCTAAGCTTACCGTAGAGGGCTGCGAGTTATCCCTCTTGTTAAGCCCAGGAACACCGGCCATGCAGGCTGTGTGGATCTTATTGGGTAAAACCCATTATCCCTGTCAGTTTTATCAATCATCACTAGAGCAGGGTGTCCAACAAGTGGATATCCCCTTTGAGGTTTCAGCGGAATACCTGCCCGCTGCTAAAAGCATTGACAGCGCAAAGATTAGCCAGCTGGCAGAGGCCAGTGCCCCTATCAATGCAGCCTTCGACAACATTGTCACCCGTAACCCCCGCATGCAGTCTCTGAAAGCGCAGGCGCAAATACTGGCAGAACGTGAAGTGCCAGTGTTGATCTATGGGGAGAGCGGTACAGGTAAAGAGCTCTTTGCCCGTGCTATTCATAATGCCAGTCATAGAGCCAACAAGCCGTTTGTGCCGGTTAACTGCGGTGCTATTCCGACCGAGCTGGTCGATTCAGTCCTCTTTGGTCATAAGAAAGGCGCCTTCACCGGTGCTCTAGCCGACAAGGCAGGTTTATTCGAGCAAGCTAATGGTGGAACTCTATTTCTGGATGAATTTGGCGAACTGGAACCCAGTATACAAGTGCGTTTATTACGCGTATTACAGGAGGGGACGTTCATCCCTGTGGGCGGCACCAAAGAGCAAAAGGTCGATGTCCGCTTGATTACGGCGACCCACCGCAACCTGATAGAAGCGGTTTCCAATGGTAGCTTTAGGGAGGATTTGTTCTATCGGGTGGCTGTTGGAGTACTACATCTACCGCCCCTGAGGGAGCGTGATGGAGATCTGTCATTACTGGCAGATAGCTTGGTCAAAGCGATGAGTATCCATGACTCGATGCTTAGGCATAAGAAAATTTCTCCTGATGCAAAAAATCTTATCCTTCAATGCCCTTGGCGAGGAAATGTGCGTGAATTGCAGTCCACATTGCTGCGAGCAGCTCTATGGTGCCAAGGTGACGATATTACCGCCGCTGATATCCGTCAGGCGTTGTTCCATATGCCAGAGCCGGAAACAGGGTTGATGAATATGGATATATCTCAAGGTATTGATATACAATGTATAATTGGCAGCGTTGCTGCGACTTATATACGTAAGGCGTTGGATCATAGTGGCCAAAACAAGACCCGATCAGCACAGCTGCTGGGGCTGAAAAACTACCAGACACTGAACAATTGGATGGAAAAATACGGTATTTCCCAGTGATTAAATAAAATTGGCACGTCCTTTGCTAAAACTCTCTGTACGTAGAGACGATGCAGGTATGGACAGAATATATGGACAAAATAATTTTGATGAAATCAGCGAACTTCGAATTCTTGCGACCTGAAAATGATTTTCTTGCCAACCTCGGTAGTTTCGCCGAGGCGGTACTGCATATTGATCCGGGTAGTGCCCTGACCCGCCTGCGCAGCTTTGCTGAAGTACTGACCAAGGCCATTTATAAGGAAGAACTGCTGCCGCACATGCCGCAATCCAACTTCTATGAGCTGATCAAAAACCCGGTTTTTGAAGACTGCGTCAGCAAGTCACTGATTCACCAGATCAACTTTTTGCGTATTCAAGGTAACGATACCGCCCATGGTGCAGAAGGCGAATTGCGTAATGCTCAAATGGCATTGGGCACGGCGCACCAGTTGGCCATGTATATGGGTATTAAGTACTACAACAAAAAGAAGGACCAGATCCCCTCTTTTGTCGATATAAAAGACCCTACGGCAACTTTGAACCAACTGCAAAAATCCGTTTCAAGCTACGAAAAAGAATTGCAAAAGCAGCAGGAAGAACTCGAAAGGGTGATCGAGCAGCTGGAACGTGAGCGCACCCGAAATATCGACAAGCTTGAGCCACCCGCCAAGTCTGACCGACAAAAACGCCGGCAGCAGAGCCAGTTAGTGGCCGACAGCCTGCAATGGAACGAAGCCAAAACCCGTGCACTATTGATCGACGCCATGCTGTTGCAAGCTGGCTGGGATATCCAGAACCCCGATCAGGTTAGCCATGAATTTGAAGTGATCTTTCCCAATAATCCCTCAGGCAAGGGTTATGTGGATTATGTGCTATGGGGTGATAACGGTCATCCGCTTGCTGTTATCGAAGCGAAAAAATCCGGCAATACCAACCTTCAAGCAGGTCGTGAGCAGGCTCGCCTCTATGCCGATGCCTTTGAACACATGGGCTACCAGCGCCCGGTGATTTTCTATTCCAACGGTTACGAAACCTTCATTTGGGATGATCATCAGTACAACACCTATCGTCCGGTGTATGGCTTCTACAGTAAGGACAGCCTGGATTATCTGATCTACCAGCGCCATTACCGTGCCGCTGAGCTGGAAAAATTCAACCCAGAGCTCAGCATTGCTGACCGTCCTTATCAGATCGAAGCCATCAAAACAGTCGCGGCACACTTTCAAAGTCAGCGCCGCAAGGCGCTGATTATTCAGGCGACCGGTACAGGAAAAACCCGTGTTGCCATTGCACTGGCTGAATTACTGCTTCGTACTGGCTGGGCCAAGCGCGCTCTGTTTTTGTGTGATCGCAAAGAACTGCGGGTACAGGCCGACGATGCTTTTAAGCAAAATCTACCCTCTGAGCCGCGTTGTGTGATTGGTGAAACCAACAAGATTGATAAAAGTGCGCGTATCTATATTGCCACTTACCCCGGCATGATGAACCGCTTCTCTCAATTGGATGTAGGCTTCTTCGATCTGATCATTGCCGATGAATCCCATCGCAGTATCTACAACAAATACCGCGATCTGTTCGATTACTTCGATGCCCTTCAAGTGGGCTTAACCGCGACCCCGGTGAAATTTATCAGTCGCAATACGTTCGATATGTTCGACTGCGAAACCACTGACCCAACATTTGAGTTCGGGCTGGATGCAGCGATTAACAACGAACCACCGTATTTGGTACCGTTTCGGGTTAAAGATCTTACCACTGATTTCCTGCGTGATGGTATTCACTACAATAACCTCACCGAAGAGCAGAAGCGCCAACTCGAAGAAGACTTGGGCGAGGAAGAGGCCCGTAATACCACTATTGCAGGTAAAGACATTGGCCGTAAGATCTTCAGTGAAGATACTGACCGCATTATTCTGGAAAACCTGATAAACAATGGCATCAAAGATGAAACTGGCTCCCTGGTCGGTAAAACTATCATCTTTGCCCAACGCCAGGATCACGCTGAGCATCTGGAAGAACTGTTCTGCAAGCTGTATCCGCAGTACGGTACTAAGGTATGCAAGGTCATCCATAATTCCATTCCCCATGTGGAAAGCCTGATCAAAGAGTTCAAAAAGGCTGACAACGAGTTTCGCATCGCTATTTCGGTCGACATGCTTGATACAGGCATCGACGTGCCTGAGGTGGTTAATCTCGTTTTCGCCAAACCTGTGAAAAGTTGGGTGAAATTCTGGCAGATGATTGGCCGAGGTACGCGTCTACGGCACAATCTTTTCGGGCCTGGCAAACACAAAACCGAATTCCTGATTTTTGACCATTACGCTAACTTCGCTTTCTTTGAAGAGGAATATCAGGAGCCAGAAGACACTGGCGGAAAATCTTTGCTGCAAACTACCTTCGAATCCCGGATTGAGCTGGCTCAGGCCGCCTTACAGCGAAACCATGCAGCCGCCTTCGATGCTGCCATTGAGTTATTGCGTGCCGATATTAACGACCTGCCAGATACTAGTATTGCAGTAAAACGTGAATTGCGGGTCGTACACCAGTTACAGCAAACCGATCTACTGAAGCGCTTTGATGCAAAAACTCAGCATCAGTTGGCCAATCACATCGCTCCATTAATGTCGGCCCGTGTATTGCGCGACAAACATGCGACTTATCTGGATAAGCTCATGGCCACCATAGAACGCTGCCTAGTAGAGCAAGCCAGCTGTTTTGATGATGGTCGAGAGCTGCTGTTGGCAGAACTTAATAAGCTGGCCGTTAACATTCAGGCAGTGCGCCAGAAAGATGTGGTTATAGCAGAAGTGCGCAGTGCCGAGTTCTGGCAAAACCCGACTATCGATAAGCTGGAAAAAGCTCGCAAAGAGTTGCGGGGCATCATGAAATATCGCCAAACCGTTAGCGGTGGATTGTACGCTATACCAGCAACAAAAACGGGTGACACCGGTTTGCAACTAAAAGAACGTGAGGTAACAATCGCAGGTGCCAACGAGGCCATGATCTACCGCCGTAGACTCAAAGATATTCTAGATCAGATGATAGCTGCCAACCCCACGTTACAGAAAATCCGTAAAGGCGAATCTATTGCCGAACCAGAATTAAAAACCCTCACCTCGACCATACTCACCAGCCACCCCAGTGTGAGTTTGGAGGTGCTGAATGAATTCTATGGCCGCACTGCCGATCAACTACACCTGACCGTGCGTGAAATTATCGGGCTGGACTCGCAAGCCATCGAAGACCACTTCAAGAGCTTTTTGCACGCCCACCCAACACTTACAGCACAGCAAGTGCGCTTTATGAACCTACTGAAAAACTACATCGCCCAGCACGGCTCGATCAGGATCGAAAAACTGTACGATGCGCCTTTTACCTCAGTTTCGCACGAGGGTATTGACGGCGTATTTACCGCCGATGACGTGGGTGAGTTAATCACCGTACTAAAACCTTTTATCAAGGCTGAACCTAAATTGTTAGGCTCACAGCCTGAGAGCACACAGGAGTGACCATGCAATCACTAGAATGGACGACTAAACTCATGATTATTGCCTCTGTGGCGGGCCTGGTTCTCGCTGCTTTTGGCTATCTGCTGGCTATGGTCCTGCTAGGACGTAAGAACACTGAGCTCAACACCCAATTGCAACAGGCTGATCAAGCCCTTAAGCTGGCCAACACTCAAAACCAGAAATACCAGGATGAGCTCAAGCAGCTTGGTATCACTCTGCACGAGAAAGAACTGTCGGAAAGCAAGCTACAGACGCAACAGACCAATGCAAAGGTCACAGAACAACGCCTGAATGACGCATTAGCCGAGCGTAAAGGCGAGCTGGCATCCTTACAGAAAACGCTGGAAGAGTTACGAGGGCAGCACCATAGTACAGAAAAGCAACTAGAAACCGCTCAAGCCGATAACCGAGCGTTGAAAGAACAAGCGCAGGATTTACGAGACCGTCTGGAAAAATGTGAGCAGAACGTTCAGCAAGAACGCACCTTGGTGAGCCAACTCAAAGATGAGCTGGCACAAGAAGGCAAAAAGGCCAAAGAGTTGGAGGCATCCAATACCGAAGCGCGCGAGCAGCTGAAAGACGTCAAACAGACCCTTGTAGATCAACAACAGCGTTATGATCAGATTCAGGAGCACTATCAGTCGCTCAGTAACGAGTATACTGAGCTTAAAACCACGCTGGAGCGCAAAGAAGAACACTTTAAAGAGCAAATGCAGCAGCTCAGTGAAACCAAGCAATCGCTCACCAAAGAGTTTGAGAATCTGGCCAATAAAATTTTCGAGGAAAAAGGCAAAACCTTTACCCATACCAGTCAGGCCAGTATCGACACTATGCTCAAGCCTTTCCGCGAACAGATCGAAGGCTTCCAAAAGCGTATAAACGAAGTACACGATGCTTCGTTGCAAGGCAATACCAGCCTCAATGCCGAGATTAAAAAGGTACTGGAAATTGGCCTGCAAATGAGCAAAGAAGCCAATAACCTCACTTCTGCGCTGAAAGGGGATTCTCAGAAGCGCGGAGCCTGGGGCGAGGCACAGCTTCGTCGCACCCTGGAAATGAGTGGCTTGATGGAAGAGGCGCACTATGAAGTTCAAGGCTCATTCAGAGATGCAGAAGGCAAGCAAAAGCAGACAGACTATCTGATAAAGCTGCCCGATGGTAAGCACATCATCATCGACAGTAAGGTAGCACTGAACGCATACGACCGGGCTGTGGGTGCAGAATCACCGGAAGAATACCAACTGGCCATGAGCGAACATGTTAAAGCGGTACGCAGGCACATTGATGATCTGGCATTCAAGGATTACACCAACCTTGTTGGTATGCGTAGCCCCAGCTTTGTGCTCATGTTCATGCCCATTGAGCCTGCCTATATCGAGGCGCTCAAAGATAACAAAAACCTGTTCGAATACGGCTACAAAAAAGGTATTGTATTGGTCTCCCATACCACGCTCATTCCCATTCTGCGCACAGTGTCCAATCTGTGGATGATTGAACGCAGCAATGCCGAAGCCCGCGAAATCAGCGAAAAAGCAGGTGATATATACAACTCAGTGTGTACTGTAGCCGAGCGTTTAAGTAAATTAGGTGGCACCCTGAGTACCGTCAGCAACCACTACAACAGCACCGTCAAAGCGCTGGTAGGACAGCAAGGCTTGTATGGCAAGGTGGATCGGTTCAGTCAACTCTCTGCCAAAGTCAGTAAAAGCCTGCCCCACTTGGAGGCTGCACATATAGACTTCGAAACCGAGCGCCTGACCTTGATCGTTGAACCTATTGATGAGCAGACGAAAGAACAGGTGAAAGATCCGGCAGACGAACCTATGGATGAGTTGGCTTAAGAGATAGAGCCAAGCCAGTTGGAAAACACGGCACAGGGCAATGTGCTAAGCGCAGCGCCAATCGAATCAGAAACAGCAGAAAATCATTAAGCGAGCTATTCAATGCTAACAGGCCAAATACGTAACGATATCGACAATCTCTGGGGAAAATTCTGGACCGGCGGTATCACCAACCCCTTAACCGTGATCGAGCAAATCAGCTACCTGATGTTCGCCCGTATGCTCGACATGCAGGAAGACATGGCCGAACGCAAAGCGAACCGTACAGGTAAAGATTTTGATCGCCTGTTTCCCAATACACCGGAAGGGCAATTGTTGCGCTGGAAAAACTTTAAAAATCTCAGTGGCAAAGAACTGCATAAACACCTTAAGCAAAATGTTTTCCCTTACTTTGCAAAACTTGGCAAAAAGTCCGATGAACAAGATGGTCTGGGCAACGACGGTAGTGCCATCGAAGCTTTGGGGCATATCGGTGAATACATGCAGGATGCCGATCTTGAAATTAAAAATGAATCGGTGCTCGTCAGTGCAGTAGAGATGGTGGATGAACTGCCTCTAACCCAAAGCGATGTAAAAGGCGATATTTACGAATACCTGCTCAGTAAACTTACCACAGCCGGTATCAATGGCCAGTTCCGCACGCCTCGCCATATTATCGACGCTATGATCGAACTGATTAATCCTCAGCCCACTGATACTGTCTGCGACCCGGCCTGTGGTACAGCCGGATTTCTCACTCGCATCATGGAATATCTCAACCGCGTGCATTCCAGTGAGTTCGGCATTCTTGAAGACGACGACGGTAACAAACACTACACCGGCGACTTGTTAGAGCCTTACCGTGACCATATCAACAAAAAGATGTTCTGGGGTTTCGATTTCGACACGACTATGTTGCGCGTCAGCAGCATGAATATGGCTTTGCACGGGGTAAATGGAGCTAATATCCTCTATCAGGATAGCCTGAGTAAATCCATTAAAGAAAACTTCCCGCAGCAGGAAGAAAACTTCTTTGATGTCATCCTCGCCAACCCGCCATTTAAAGGTAGCCTGGACGAAACCAATACCAATCCCGATGTGTTGGGCTTGGTGAAAACCAAAAAGACCGAGCTACTGTTTGTGGCGCATATCCTGCGCGCCCTCAAACTCGGTGGCCGCGCAGCCGTCATCGTACCCGATGGCGTGCTGTTTGGCTCCTCCAAGGCACACCAGCAACTGCGTCAGGAGTTGATTGAAAATAACCAGCTCGAAGGTATTGTGAGTTTGCCCAGCGGCGTGTTTAAACCCTATACAGGTGTCAGCACGGCCATTTTGATGTTTACTAAAGGTGGCAGCACTGAACGTGTCTGGTTCTATGACCTGCAAACTGATAGCTATTCATTAGATGATAAAAGAACGCCGTTAAAAGGCGAAGGCAGCAACGACCTGCCCGAAGCTATTGCCAAGTGGAAGCAATATATTGCCTTGGTTGAGAGGAACGCTTTAGCCAAAGATATTAACAAAGCCTTTGGCGATAAAACTCAAAAAGCATTCGTGGTGGACGCCAAAGATATTGTCGACAACAAATTCGACCTCTCCATCAATCGTTATAAGGAAGTGGTGTATGAGGAAGAAGCTTTTGAGGACCCGAAGACGATTCTGAACAAACTGAAAACGCTGGAAAGCGAGATTATGGCGGATCTGGATGCACTGGAGGGGATGCTGTGAGTTGGCCTCAAGCTAAATTGGACGATGTTATATCGTTCATTCGTGGAGTGACCTTCAAGCCTGATGACCTGGTAGAGCCTTTATCTTCCAACTCTACTGTGGTTATGCGTACTAAAAATGTTCAGGTTGAAGGACTCGAGCAAAGTGATCTGATTGCTATTCCCTCGGAGCTAGTAAAGAGAAAGGAACAGGCTCTGTGTGAAGGAGATATTTTGATTTCATCAGCTAATAGCTGGGAGCTTGTGGGAAAGGCCAGTTACGTACCAAAGCTGAATTATCAGGCCACAGCTGGGGGATTTATCTCTATAGTCCGTGCGAAGCAGAGGGTTATTGATAGCAGATATCTTTACCACTGGATTAGTAGTCCGTCTACGCAGCATAGAATCAGGCATTGTGGCCGTCAAACCACAAATATTTCGAACTTGGATGTAGGTAGGTTCAAGGATCTGGAAATCCCTCTCCCACCCCTAACAGAACAAAAACGTATTGCCGCTATTCTCGATAAAGCCGGTGCCATCCGCCGCAAACGCCAGCAAGCCATCCAGCTTGCCAATGAATTCCTCCGCGCCGTGTTTCTGGATATGTTTGGTGATCCGGTGACGAATCCGAAGGGGTGGGAGGTTAGGCCATTGGTGGACGGCATTAAATCGATCATCTCCGGATGGAGTGCAAAAGGCGAAAGCTATCCTTGTAATGAGGGAGAGTATGGGGTGCTAAAAATTTCAGCGGTAACTAGTGGCAAATTTAATCCTCAGGAAAATAAATTTGTTTATGAAAAAGATATTCCTGCAGATAAGAAGTTAGTATTTCCTAAAAAAGGTGATCTTCTTTTTAGTCGAGCAAACACTAGAGATCTTGTCGCAGCAACGTGCATAGTCCCTAAAGATAACAATAATGTTTTTTTACCAGATAAGCTTTGGAATGTAAAAACAAGTGAAAATATACTATTGCCCGAATATCTAAACTACTTGATTTGGGAGCCTAGATTCAAAGGAAAGCTGACCTCTCAGGCGACTGGAACTAGTGGCTCTATGTTGAATATTTCAAAGGGAAAGTTCGAGACTACGGATGCAATTTTCCCCGATTTGCCACTGCAAAAGAAATTTAGATCAATTTATTGGAGAGTACAAAAGTACATTGACAGTTTAAATGCATCTCTTGATGGTTGTGATGCTTCTTTTTCATCATTGAGCCAAAAAGCCTTTTCTGGCGAAATCTAAGGAGAAGGTATGATCGGCGAAATCCAAATAAATCCGCCCATAGCGACTTATATGAGTCCAGCAAGGCTCAGTGATCTTCGCCGCATCAATTATATTTTTGGTGTGAACGGTACAAGCAAAACGACCATCAGCTGTGTAATTGGTCATGTATTAAATGGTTAGTTGCTGTGATATGCTTCCGGCTTTTTAAGGATGAAGTATGGCCAAAGTTGATGTCTATTGCCGTTATTGCCACAAATCAGAACAGGTCAAAGGACATGGGAAAGGAAATGGCGGACATCCTCGTTATCGCTGTTATAGCTGCTGTAAGGTCTTTCAGTTGGCGTATACCTATCAGGCCTGCAAACCCGGCGTTAAAGAACAGATTGTCGATATCGCGATGAATAACGGGGGAATTCGTGACACCGCTCGGATCCTGAAAGTCGCCACCGCCACCGTCATGAAAACATTAAAAACCTCAGACCCCGAAACGTAACGACACTTCCCCTTGCGGAATGTGGCATCCAGATTGTCTGTGAAATCGACGAGCAATGGTCGTTTGTCGGCAATAAGAAAAACCAACGCTGGCTTTGGTATGCTTGGGAACCCCGCCTGAAGCGAATAGTGGCTCATGTTTTTGGCGATCGCAGTCGAAAAACGTTAGACAAGCTGCTTACCCTCTTATCTTCCTTTACTATTCGGTTTTACTGCACGGATGACTATGTTGTTTATGACCCACTTCCCGAGGAAGAGCACTTGACTGGAAAGGCGTTTACTCAGCGTATAGAGAGAACGAATTTAACGCATCGTACCCGAATCAAAAGGCTGAATAGAAAAACCATTGGGTATTCAAAATCGGAAGAAATGCACGATAAAGTGATAGGAACCTTTATTGAACGTGAACATTATTTTTAATACCTAATCTAATCATTTAATACATGACCGCTTAAATCCCCATCTCTCCCCATTATTTTATGATGTGGGCTTTAAATATTTAACTATGGGAATAGTTTATTTTCAGTATTACTTTCAATGAAGAAAACTTACACACTTTCAATCTAACGTTATTTTATATAAATCATATATCCTTACTAAAAAGTGAGATTGGGATTTACTAATCTACTATGTAATTATAGTATCATATACTATAGAAGCCTACATTTTAACGTAAAACAACAAAATTGTAACTTTGTGTTAATCCAGCAAGAGTCTTCTATTAAGTAGCCGATTAATTACTTTATGTACTATTATGTGTTCTAAAATTTTATAGTGTATTTAACTAAATTACAGGAGGTTCCATGAGTAGTAGAAGTGATGTAATAAAAGGAAGGTTAGTTTATACCGAAAAATTAGGATGGGTAGATACTGGGCATTCAAAAGGTAATGATGCCAGAATGTTAATGGCCGCTATAAATTCAGGTGATGATACTAAAGAACCATACTTTACCATTAAGTACACACAATACATGGGGCTTGGATTAAAATATGGCACATCTAAAATAACAAGATGGAAAGTAAGAAGAGGACTATCTTTACACGATAAAAAAAGAGTTGCCCTTACTATTATGATGCATACAACTCATCTATTTGAAGCACATCAAGATTCTTTTCCTTTTAATTGGTATACAGATAGTGGGTACAGTGGTGAAGATTTGGTTTCAAATCTACTTGGTTTTTATCAGGCTATAAATGGAGTTGATTATTTACCTCAGCTTCAACCTATAAGTAAAGATGATGCACTAAAAAGATGGGATTATTATGGCGCTATAGGAAAGTATAAAAATAAAATGTTTAAGCCTTTATTGTTCCCTGACCCCCAAAAATGGTCATGTATTAAATGATTAGATTAGGTATTAAAAATAATGTTCACGTTCAATAAAGGTTCCTATCACTTTATCGTGCATTTCTTCCGATTTTGAATACCCAATGGTTTTTCTATTCAGCCTTTTGATTCGGGTACGATGCGTTAAATTCGTTCTCTCTATACGCTGAGTAAACGCCTTTCCAGTCAAGTGCTCTTCCTCGGGAAGTGGGTCGTAAACAACATAGTCATCCGTGCAGTAAAACCGAATAGTAAAGGAAGATAAGAGGGTAAGCAGCTTGTCTAACGTTTTTCGACTGCGATCGCCAAAAACATGAGCCACTATTCGCTTCAGGCGGGGTTCCCAAGCATACCAAAGCCAGCGTTGGTTTTTCTTATTGCCGACAAACGACCATTGCTCGTCGATTTCACAGACAATCTGGATGCCACATTCCGCAAGGGGAAGTGTCGTTACGTTTCGGAGTCTGAGGTTTTTAATGTTTTCATGACGGTGGCGGTGGCGACTTTCAGGATCCGAGCGGTGTCACGAATTCCCCCGTTATTCATCGCGATATCGACAATCTGTTCTTTAACGCCGGGTTTGCAGGCCTGATAGGTATACGCCAACTGAAAGACCTTACAGCAGCTATAACAGCGATAACGAGGATGTCCGCCATTTCCTTTCCCATGTCCTTTGACCTGTTCTGATTTGTGGCAATAACGGCAATAGACATCAACTTTGGCCATACTTCATCCTTAAAAAGCCGGAAGCATATCACAGCAACTAACCATTTAATACATGACCTAATTAAGGACGCAATAGGTTGTTTTCCGATAATTTGAAGGGACTCTGTTGTCCGAATATATCGACTGATCCGTGATAAATAAAATGAAGGCAATAATAAGTAAAGAAGGAGTAAAGGCCAAGTTAAATCAAGTGAAATAAAAAATGGTATCCGACAATAGCAGCGTAAAAAGTTAAAATGATTTCGGTTGAAAAATAATATTCTTAGATAGCGTATGTGATTAGTGTATCGAACCACTTAATGTTTATCCATAAAAGGTGTTTTTTTTCGTAACATCATGAGATAAAAATAAAAAAATAGGTAACAACTTTGACAAAATCATGATTGTGTTTATTTTATGCGCCCGATCACAAAAAAGACTATTTTTAGCAAGGCGGTTAATGAGCAACTGTCTTTCACTTTACACCGTGTGGAATGATTCGTCCCACGGTCTATTTGTTTTTATCATTGCATTGAGAATGACCAGTAATTTACGCATACACGCAACGATGGCGACTTTGTTTGGCTTGCCTGCTTCGGTCAATCTCTTGTAGAAAGCGCAGAGAACGGGGTTAAATCTAATTGCCGTTAACGTGGCCATATATAGCATTCGACGCACCATTGCTCTTCCTCCAAAGATTGTTCGTTTCCCCCGGAAAAATCCAGAATCTCGATTAAACGGTGCAACACCAATCAAGGCACTAATTTCCCGGCGTGTTAACTTACCCAACTCCGGTACATCAGCGATCAAAGTGGCTATTGTGGCAGGCCCAACGCCTTTTACTGTAGATAATAAATCGAGTTTGGAACGATGATAGGTTTTAATGTGTTTAGACAAGGCAGATTCAATGACCTTAAGCTGTTCCTGTATAAAGCTGATCATTAAAGTGATGCTTTCTCGAATGTCTGGATGGCAATTCCCCAACCTTTGGCGTTCTGAGATGGAAAGTACGACCAATTGGCGACGACGTGCGATCATGGCTTGCAAGACTCGTTGCTGAGCAGAGGGCAATATCCTGACTATTTTATCCCGGTCTGTTCGTTGAGATAAAACCAGGGCTAACTGTGCCAGCACCTGAGCATCTATTTTATCGGTTTTGGCTAAGTTACCCATTGCCTTAGCAAAGTCACGGGCTTGTCGGGGATTGACGATAGCAACAGCCAGCCCTATGGTCTGTAAAACACAAGCAACGGATACCTCATAACCCCCTGTTGCTTCTAATACAACTAAATCAATCTCATAGTTGGTCAGTGTAGCCGCTAGTTCATCATGACCTTCAGGGGTATTTGGATATGTCATTACGGTTCCCTGAGCACCAAGTGCAATTTCAAGTGAAGCTTTGGCAACATCAATACCGATACAAATCGTTTTAGTCATGGTTCTTCGGCTCCCATTCTTGCAAATACGAATTGTGTTTCAAGCAACTGTTCGGGTTTCTCGAAGAAAAGTCACAATCATGCGTCGAAAGCTCATTAACGGGCTTAATCCCTTGATGGTTATCTGACTGCATGATTGTTACCAATCTAACTTAACCATAATAAACCAGATTAAAGATACAAGATGGTCACCCTCACCCTGTAGGAGTATGCTGACAGAGTGATTCTTTTTAAAGAGGCCATTATCATGAACACTGTTGCAATTATCGGTATCGATCTCGGCAAACATTCATTTCACGTTCATTGTCAGGATAAACACGGCAAAGCCATTCTCCGTAAGAAATTCACGCGAAACAAATTATTTGAATTCTTAGGTTCAACACCATCGACGTGTATTGTGATGGAAGCGTGTGCAGGAGCTCATTTTATGGCAAGAAAAATGAGTGCTCTCGGCCATGAAGCGAAGCTGATTTCCCCTCAATTTGTCCGCCCTTTTGTTAAAAGTAATAAAAATGATTTTATTGATGCAGAGGCCATCTGTGAAGCCGCATCCAGACCTTCTATGCGATTTGTTCAGCCCAGACCAGAAGCTCAACAGGCGATGAGAGCGTTACATCGAGTCAGGGAGTCACTGATTAAAGATAAAGTAAAAACCACCAATCAAATGCATGCTTTTCTACTTGAATTTGGGGTCAGTATGCCTAAAGGGATTGCCATTATAAGAAGGCTTTCGGGTGTATTAGCAGAGAATGAACTCCCCCCATACTTAGTTCAGTTATTGATGCGTTTACATGCCCACTATCTTTACTTGGTTGAGCAAATTACTGAGCTTGAAAATGAACTTACTCAAGAGCTTTTTCGTGATGATACTAGTCAAAGGCTAATGACTATTCCGGGGATAGGACCGATAACTGCCAGTGTTTTATCGTCTCAATTAGGTGATGGCAAGCAATATGCTAAAAGTCGGGATTTTGCCTCATCAACAGGGTTGGTTCCTCGGCAATACAGTACAGGAGGAAAGAATACCCTGATGGGGATCAGTAAACGAGGAGATAAAAATTTACGGCGTTTATTGGTGCAATGTGCCCGAGTCTACATACAGCGGCTAACACATCAAACGGGGCGACTGGCTGAATGGGTAAAAAATCAGCTTCAAAAAAAACACTCTTGTGTGGTTGCTTGTGCACTCGCGAATAAGTTCGCTCGGATTGCTTGGGCAATAACGACCCAACGAACTGAGTTTAATCCATCCTGATAACGTCGAACTAAGTGACTACGTAATCATAGATAAAAGAAGTTACTTATCTGGTTTTGCGAAGACTGGTAATTGATGACATGAACGGCCTGACGGCCTGGTGATAAACCTAACAAAAAAAATGGCTCATAGAAGCCGGGCGGTTTTTAAAGGAGTATCAGGCGCGGAACTCATTGAGGCGCGGGCATCCTTGCCCATATTGACGCCGGATAGATTTAAGCAAGCCCATCATAAATCAAAATCAGTGTTGCAAAAAAGAGGGTGACCATAGATATTTTCTGTCTTTTTTATTTGTAATTTATATTTTTTAATATATTTATTATGTTTATTATTGTTGTCAGTTTGGATTATTAAAAATATATTGAAAAATTATATTGTTTGTAACAAAAATACTGTATCCACTCATATAAAGGGAAACGACCATGTTTAACTTAAAGGACAAAATTGCGTTTATTTCCGGAGGAACGAAAGGTATTGGCAAGGGTATTGCTCAGGTATTTAAGCGAGCGGGTGCCATTACCATTATTTCCGGTACTAACAGGGCAAGAGGCGAGGCGATTGCAAAAGAGCTGGATATTGATTTTATTCCTCTTGATGTGACGGATCAGGCGGCATGCAAAAATGTGATTGATGAGATTGTCGAAAAATATGGCAGGCTTGATATTCTGTGCTCCAATGCTGGTATTTTTCCGCAACATTATCTTAAAGACATGACTGCTGAAGATTGGGATTTAGTGAATACTGTCAACCTCAAAGGAACATTTTTATTGGTTCAGGCTGCATTGAATGTTATGGAGAAGCAACATTATGGCCGGGTCGTGCTTACATCATCGGTGACAGGGGAGATGACAGGTATTCCGGGTTACAGCCATTATGGTGCCAGTAAGGCGGGTCAGTTGGGATTTATGCGCAGTGCGGCGCTGGAATATGCAGGTCAGGGTATCACCATTAATGCCATTATGCCGGGTATGATTATGACAGAAGGCTTAAAGGCATTTGGTGAAGATTATCTACAGCATGTTCAATCTACAACGCCGATGCGCGTTTTAGGGTTGCCGGAAGATATCGGCTATACGGCCTGTTTTCTTGCCTCCGACGAAGCAAAATATATTACCGGACAGGCGATTGTGGTTGATGGCGGGCAGATACTGCCAGAAGTGCAGGGTGCTTAAGACCTTGATGTGATAAAAACCGTTTTTTCTTTTCCACCATTGCCGTAAGGCAGAAGAAAAAGATAAGATAATCACCCAATAAACACAGGGAGAGGAATTATGTTCTCTCCCTGATTTTTTGTTGTCTGAATCAGGTAAAGAATATTATGTCACTGAACTATGAACGTAACCCGCTTCCGCTACCAAACGGACACAATAAAGTGTTATTGCACTCGTGCTGTGCTCCCTGTTCCGGGGAGGTGATGGAGGCTATGCTGGCTTCAGGAATTGATTTCACGATATTTTTCTATAATCCGAATATTCATCCCCTAAAAGAATATGAATTGCGCAAAGATGAAAATATTCGTTTTGCGGAGCAGATGGGGATCCCCTTTATTGATGCTGATTATGATCGTGATAACTGGTTTGAACGTGCGAAAGGCATGGAAAATGAACCTGAACGCGGTATTCGTTGTACCATGTGTTTTGATATGCGTTTCGAGCGGACAGCTCTTTATGCTTATGAACATGGTTTTCCTGTTATTAGTAGCTCGCTGGGTATTTCACGCTGGAAAAACATGCAACAAATTAATGAATGTGGCGTCCGTGCAGCTTCCCATTACCCCGACTTAACCTACTGGGAATATAATTGGCGTAAGGGCGGCGGTTCTTCCCGCATGATAGAAATCAGCAAACGTGAGGAGTTTTATCAGCAGGAATATTGTGGCTGTGTTTATTCCCTGCGGGATACCAACCGACATCGTTTATCGACCGGACGGGAAAGAATAAAATTGGGTACAGTATTCTATCAAGCGGAAAGTGATAAAAAAGATCACGAATCAAATTGACGTTCAAGGTTATACTCTCTATTCATTGTTAGTACACACACCTGCCAGTTATTGCTATGTGACTGACAGGTGTTTTTTATGTTATTATTTTATTTTATTTTATTTTATTTTATTTTATTTTATTTTATTTTATTTTATTTTATTTTATTTTATTTTATTTTATTTTTAAATAATAACTCAGTGATGAATTCAAATGACACAGGATTGACATTATATTCATTAATAATACAATTGGTTTATTTTTCATAGAAAAGAATGATATAGTGCAATAATTCAATTAAATAGCAGGTTTATCATTTATATATATTTAATCAATGTAGATGTTTTAAAGATGAAGGGAACGTGATAAAAAGAGAGATAAAGTACTCAATATCCTGCTAAGGATACGGAATTATATATTAAGGTAACACTTATGAAGAAATTTTGTCGTTGGATTAAAATACTGCCTATTATCTCTGTTTTTTTGCTTATTGCGTGTGATGAAGAGAATTACAGTTTTAAGTTACGTAAAGATAATTATGCAGAGGCTCATACTAAATTTAAAACCAATATTGTTGATGAAAGTTTTATCGGAGATGGAAAACCCGCTACTCCACCAAAGGATATCTTTTCATTGGTGTATTATCCTGCTGATGATGGTGATATGGCTGCGTTTCTCAGTGCTCCACCGTTAAATAATGACAAAAAATATCCCGCAGTGATTTGGTTGATAGGGGGATACGGTGGTATTGGCAATAGTGATTTTTTCTGGTCTGAACAGCCCGAGGATAATGATCAATCAGCCTCTGCATTCCGGCGTGATGGGTTGGTATTGATGATACCCAGTTTTCGTGGTGAAAATGTTAATCCTGGGCGCTATGAGATGTTTTACGGTGAATTACGTGATATAGAATCAGCCAGACAATATCTTGCGAAGTTGCCGTATGTCGATCAAAATCGTATTTATTTGGCGGGACACAGTACGGGTGGAACTCGGGCATTATTGGCCAGCGAGTATAGCAAAGGATTCAGGGCTGTTTTCTCATTGGGGGGAATTCCTGATTTGCGTTTACGTCTAGAATATGGGTCAGTTCCGGTGGCTGTACCATTTGACCAAAATAATCCAGAGGAATTTGAACTTCGTTCTCCACGTACTTTTCTGAGTTCTATCAAATCCCCCACTTTCTATTTTGAAGGAGAGAAAAGTTATTGGGATGAATTTGATGAAATAAAACAAATTGTAGAGGATAAAGGTATACCATTGCATATCTACGCTATTCAAGGCGGGGATCATTTTAATATTATTTTACCTTTAACCAAGATGATTGCAGAAAAAATCTTGAGTGATACAGGCGAGAAAACGAACATTCAATTTGATGAACAGGATATTCTGAAGATTCAATATCACCTTCCGCTGACTGATTAATGTATTATATTGACTATACCTATAGTAAATAAATTTATATATGTAATATCACGGTTTGAAAATATAAAAGTCAAAAAAAAAGGCCTGCATAGACAGGCCAAAGGATACGGTGAAGCATAAAACCCTAGTGTAACTTAGCGGTGATGGGTCACATCGACTATATGTGAGATAAAATACTGCCGTCCAATGGATTGCACAGATCGATCAAAGGAAATTGATCGATAAAAACGATCATATTTGATCGAACAAATAGAAAAACGCAGATTTTTCCAGTTGGATGAGGGACTTACGGCTTTTCAGTTTGATCTAAAATATCTTTACATAAACCTGGAAAGCCTTGATTAATAATAATTATTGTTACTCAACAAACGATAAATAGTTATGTGAGTGACTAATCTTTACCATATCTGGCGCGATTGGGGGTACAACCAAAACGCCGACGATAACTTTGGGTAAAATAGGACTGGCTGGAAAAACCAGATTCCAATGAGATATCGGCGATGCTCATTTCACTGTTCAGTATCAATTGATGCGCATAAAGAATACGCTGTTCACTGATCCAGGCGCGTGGCGATGTACCATAGACGCTGTTAAAAAGTTCCTTGAATGAAGTTAATCCCATACCGAACTCGCGGGCAAAGTCATTGAGCCGCCATTCCTTGAGATAATGTGCGTCCATAAATGTTTGCAGGCGTTCTACCTGACGGTTACTCAACTGTCGCAATACCGACATCAGTAATGCGCCCTGTTTGCTAAGAGAAAGCAATAATAGTAATTCTTCAACCCTGAGCTGAATCAGGGCAGGAGGGTAATCATGAGCCAGCAGATTGGCCAGCCCACGGATACTTTCCGTCAATAGGGGGAACTGACTGAAGGGAATAAGCCTACGGGCCGGAAAATTATGTCGTTCAATTTTACTCAGTAACGATCCGAAACGTTTTAAAAAACTGCGCAGAAACTCCATTTGTAAGGGTAGCCATAATACCTGACAGTTTTCTGTATTGGTTTTGGCTACGTAGCTCCCCGGATGGGTAAAAAGGATTTCATTCGATGTGATATAGTAAGTATTGGTGCAATCTTTCCATATCATTTCTCCATCGAGTAAAACATACAGCCCTCTTTGTTTATGTTCGAGGGTATTGAAATCAGGTATGGTCAATAGATGAGTACAAATACTCTTCTGGTTTAAGCCTGTCGTCCTTTTCATGTAATACTCCTAATCTTCCGTATCATGAGTAATCATTTTTTGTGATGAGTGCATGGTGTATTTATTTATTTTATTAATTAATAGATGTTGGAAAAGCCTTTCATTTGGCTCTCGAATTATGCTGATAGCATTGAGTGCGAAGTGAAACAGTATTGATAGATATCGAAATAGCATGTATAACATCAATTAAATCACTTTTTGTATTATATCTCTAAATTAATATTTGTGTTAGGTTTCAGTGTTAAAATTTGCGCTATAAATTTATTTTTATGTTTTTTAAAGGTATTAAAGCAAGTTTATTTATGACTTGTTTATTTTTTATCTCATGGTCTTTAATGCTTTTATAATTCACTTGCTGGAGAGCTGTTCATTACTGTCATTTAGGTGGTTTTATACTTTTAATCCTATTTAACCATACTAAATGACAATTTTTATCATCAAAAATATGTCAGTTAATATGTGTAATTATTTGATTTTAAAAATTAATTATAAATTATTTGCTCTATTGGGCAGGTAAATAGACTCCCACTATTTGTATAACAAGTAAATAGAGTAAGCGAGTGATATAGATAGATTATTTTTAAATTTAGCCAGCCAATTGCACGGTGGCATTGAAAAGAAAGTTAACAAAATTGAGCATGCGGATTTTTAATATATAAGCGAACGTGATCTGATTTTTATGTTTCGATTATTTTTATAAGTTAACATTAAAACACTGTTTCGTCATTTTTTTAAAATCACTCGTGTTTTTGTCCTCCTTTATCGCTTAAAAAACCTCTCATGACGAAAGTCAATAATTTATATCAGATTGTTATCCTTAGCTTTTATGGGGGGGGATATAATTACAGAGTTTGAATCGTGATATTTAATTTCGGTTGCCATATTGTTAATCATATCAGTCAACTGATCTGAAATGTTTTCCACATACCAGACATGATATTAAATTATTAGTATTTTGTTTATATTGTTGCAATATTATTAATTTATCTGTTTTTTTATTCAAAATAATAAGTTAAATCTATAAAGATGGATTTTTTATTCTGGGAATATGGGATAATTAAACGAAAATTCAGAACGTTAAACTTAAGTAGTAACGTTATCCGTGTAATAGCGCTATAAATGCCTCGGTTATAGCTGAGTAGATTGTTTTTTATACTTGTATAATGCCAGGATGAATTTTCACAGCCTTTCCTCGTTACCTGCTAAGGCATATGCATAGATATAGATATAGTTGCTGATGAAATATAAGAAAAAACTACAAGAACGAGAAAGATATGGAAAGGTATCGTTTTTCAGATAACGCTTTTTTATACAGTGTATGGCTCCTTTGGGGGGGTGCCTTAGGGCTATATTTGTATGGCGCTCATCTCGGTTGTGCCATAACAGCAATTATATCTTTTCTAGCCTTGGTACTTTACTTTACAAATATGAAACTGAGAATAAATGCTATGTTTGGAAAAAAAACTGAGGCACCAGTTGCCAATCCTGTTACGCCAATCATTTCTACACAGCCTGAAGATAAAAAAAACCTCAGTGTTGAAACGCGTTCCAATACGATTATTGCGAAAAATTCGGTATTTAAAGGCGATATTGAGATGGAAGGCGATATTCAGGTCTGGGGAAAAGTCGTTGGTAATATTCGCGTAAAAGGTGGTGCTATTCGTGTCATGCATGCCGGAAAAGTTGAAGGTGAGCTTAATGCGCCAGAAATTATTATTGATGGCCATGTTGACGGTACGTGCTGTGCGGAAACGCTGGATATCCTGGAGCACGGCGAACTACGTGGTATCAGCCGTTGTGGAAGTATGTCAATCCGGCGTGGCGGTTTATTTGTCGGTCAGTCTGAACAGGTCGAAAACAAGAAAAAGCCGGATATTGAGCGGGTTGTTTCCATCAAAGAGAATCCGGCAGATAAAGCGAAAGCCAAAAATAGTGCTTAATATTGGATAATAAAAATCCATGCCATAGCCGCCGGAAAATGTGTATCATTTTCCGGCGGTTTTTATTTTGACGGCTGAATGATTTTTATCCTGAGTCTTTAAGGAGGCGTTATGATTATCAAACTGGAAACAGAAAGATTGCTACTCCGTGGCTGGAAAGAAGAAGATCGTGAGCCTTTCTTTCGCTTAAATAGCGATCCTGAAGTGATGGAATTTTTCTTTAATACACTGAATGAAGAGCAAAATAATATTCTTGTTGATAATTTGATCCGTAAGTTTGAAACGCAGGGTGGCTGGGGATTATGGGCAGTTGAGCGAAAACAGGATGGTGCATTCATCGGCATGATTGGGCTAAATATTCCCAGTGAAGAGTCACCCTGTTATCCCTGTGTCGAAATTGGCTGGCGGCTTGATAAACCTTTTTGGGGCAAAGGTTATACATGTGAAGCGGCTCGCAGGATTTTTGATTTCGCGTTTACAGACGCGGGGTTGGACGAAGTTGTGGCATTCACTTCCGTACTTAATTACCGCTCAGAAAGTGTGATGAAAAAACTGGGCATGATCAGAGATGAAAAAACATTTCTACATCCTTTGGTGCCGGAAGGTCACCGATTGAGAGAACATGTTCTGTATCGGATCCGGCGTTCAAGTTGATGGCATGATAGAGTAAACATTATCAAGGTTATCCCGACAGGCAGGATAACCTTGATGGAAACCATGTTGTTACCCAGATAGTTATTGTCTGGATATCACCAGAACCACGCGGCCGATGAATTGAATGTCGCTGACTGAACAGTCAAAAGTGACGTCATCATCGCTGACACGGATTTTACTGACAGGAATTTTGGCGATCCTTTTAATACTGTGCATACCTTCGATATCCACCAGCCATAAGCCATCCTGAATATTGTCTCCCTGAGCATCAAGCAGATACCATGTCACGCCATCATCAACAACCAACGGGTTGTTAAGCTCTTTGGAAATCAATTCGCTGTCCAGGATCACTGGATTAGCCTCGTTCAGTTTACCTCCCGATAACTTTATACGAGGAATTGATGGCGCGATGATATCTTCCAGCCGTTCTGTTTTACCACTCTCTCCATCCGAAAACATTTCTCCCTGACCTGTGCTTAACCACAGCAGTGAAGCGCCAGTTTCGAGATTACACTGGATGATCCAATCCGCTGGAAAGCTATCACGAAGATAGCGGTTTGCCATTGTGCTTTTGGAAACGCCCAAATGGTCACTCAGGGCTTGGCGTGATTTAAATCCATACGCGCGGACAAGACGCTCAATAGCGGGTCTTCCCCCACTATCAGCCCCCATTTTTATCTCAATATTGGTATTTTTCATTGACAGTACAGATAAGGGGTATTAGTATCCCACAAAAGTTCTCTAAATGAGATCATTTGTGAGTCCGAATTGGTTAAGCTGAAAACCATTGAGAGATATTGCATCATGAACGTCCAGATTTCAATCTTTATACCTGATATTGACAGCGATTTGGGGATGGTTTGCGAGATTCAGGGAAGAGTGCTGGGGATAAAACGGTGAGGGAAAAAATGGCGAATACGGAAAAAGAAAAATTTGCCCAGATTAACCTTGGCCAACGGCTGGAAGGATTGAACCATTTATCGCGGATCAGGGCGACATACTGGGGTGACGATGAAAAAGAGTTAAACCGGTTTTTTGCTGACATGCGCGACAAAAAGGACAGTTATTACGAAGAGAACAAGCGGGCGTTATCCGCCATTTTTTATTTGGCGAATATTCCGCGTGCACGCCACGAAAGTGAGCTTGAACATTTTACCCCAGAGGAAAAACAGGCTCTGATCAAAGCAATGAATCATATTAAAGTTGTTGTCAGTCAGTTTCCTAAGTACTTGAAGTTATCTAAGTAATCACATTTTTTGAACACGTTTTTTGTACAAATGGCATGAGTACGTCAGGCACTCGCACATCCTGAATATGGTGGAATTGATGAATAGTGGTTTTATCACTACGGAACATAACGGTGATTATCCTATTGCCAAAGGCAGGCAGTCTGGCCTGTTTCAGCCAAGCATACCGCAGGGTGTGTCAATGGCTGAACGTTTATTATGGGATGTCAACGCGGAAGATCACCAATGGCGCCACCAATATATCGGGCAGATGCCGGATTTTCTGGCGAAGTACTTCAGCCGCCGTTATGTTGGCATCTTTAACCATTCAGGCCGCCGTGATGCGAACGCCTTTCTGAGAAGAACAGTTGGACAAAATGTCTTGCCACGGTTGCAGTTGGTTAAGGCAAGATATTCATTCACTCATCATATATCGGGACTAACACCTTTTCCTTTTATTGAGCAATTGGAAAAGGTGGTGACATGCGATCGCAAACAGCTTTTGAAGCTCGCTCATGAAATATCTGTTTTTATTGCGAGCAACTATGAGCACTATTCCTTGCAGTCTTCTCAACAATATCAAGCCGCGCCTGTGGACAGTGAAAGTAAATTGTTCCCCCGTGTCGCTAAGTTATACCAATTACTGGCGAAGCTGACTTTACAATGTGGCACAAATCCTCCTTATTGGCAGCGTTTTAATCATGGGCGTAAAGTACCATCTGTTGATCAACTTTGTGCAGGTATGTTGCGGATGATGTCTGCCCGCTGGTGGTATTTTCGGTTAAAACGTCTACGTGATATCCAGTCTGAACATATGGCAATTGCGGTTGGGCAAGTACAAAAAGCCGCATCGCCTTATGTTTCGAACCATGCTTTGCGTGAATGGTTGGAACAGAAACGCCGTAACCGTGAGTTTTTCAAACATTTTGATTTGGAAAATGAGAACGGAGAACGGATTTCGCTGGCGGAAACGGTGGTTCATAGTAATGCGAATCCCGCAATCCGACGTTGTGAATTGATGGTCAGAATGCGTGGTTTCGAAGATGTCGCCGACAAAATGGGATGTGTTGGTGAATTTTATACCATCACGGCGCCGGCAAAATACCATGCGGTTCAGCATCAGGGCGGGTTTGTCAGACAGTGGAATGGTGCGACGCCTCGCGATACTCAACGCTACCTGTGTGGTATATGGGCAAAATCCCGTGCCGCAATCGCCCGTGCCGGCATTAATTTATTTGGTTTCCGAGTGGTGGAACCGCACCATGACGGCACTCCTCATTGGCATATTCTGCTGTTTATGTTGCCGGAGCATCAGCGGCGGGTCAGGGCGATCCTTGAGCATTACGCTTGCCAGGAAGAGAAAGCTGAATTGCAGAGCGATGATGCCAAAAAAGCGCGTTTTGATTACAGAATCATAGATCCTGATAAAGGGAGTGCGACAGGCTATATCGCTAAGTATATATCCAAAAATATTGATGGTTATGCGCTGGAAGATGAAAAAGATCATCAAACCGGCGCACCTTTGCGCGATATGGCGAAATCGGTGACTGCATGGGCGAGTCGCTGGCGCATTCGCCAATTTCAGCAAATTGGGGGAGCGCCTGTTTCTGTTTGGCGGGAACTACGCCGTCTCGGGGAAGTGCGTTTAATGGATAACAAAGTCAATGCGGTTTTGCAGGCAGCCGATGAAGGCAATTGGGCCGCTTATATTCAGGCACAGGGCGGGCCGTGGGTTGCGCGCTGTGATTTGACTATTCGTTTGTCTTATAAACATATCCCGTTTGGCAGCCCTTATGGGGAAGATGTTTACACCATACAAGGGGTGACATCACCATTTTTGTCATGTGTGGAATTTATCTGCACACGTATTCATCAATGGACTCTTGTACCGAAATCAGAAGCTGCTCCGACATCAGGACAGATTGTCTATAAAAGAAACACTGAATGGCCCTCTTGGAGTTCTGTCAATAACTGTACGGATGGACAAGTGGATAGGGCAATGAAGGGGTATGTAAATTACAGGATTGATGAGGATGATAAATTAATCAATATGGCAAATATTTCTGCAAAAACAGCACGTAATAGGTATTAATTATCAAATTTAGTCACTAGAAAAGGTAAAAACTTCTTTAATTTTTCACACATTACGTGTACTGTATATGCATACAGTTTTATATGGAGGCGGGTATATCAGTGGACTCTCTTATGGAATCATTGGTAGCGCAACGTATTAATTTTATTGCCAGAATGGCAACAAGTTGCGAATGCAATCATGCGGAAGACAAAGAGCTGGCGTTGGTCTGGATAGCTGAACTATCTGCGCCTCATGAAAACCGACTTAACGTCCATAGAAATGACTTAGAAAACAATTTATTGTTCGAGAAAGCATTAAAAAATTCAGGTTCAACAGACGAATAAATTTTGCAGGTGAAAATGATGAAAGTGGAGATACTTTTCGATAAACGAGCTAATGTTTCTGAATCAGTGATGTCTGCACTTGAAAGTGAACTAAAAAAAAGAATTTTACCGCAGTATCCCGATACGCATTTTAGAATTGCAGTCAGCAGCAGTAGCTCCGTAAGAGTGACAGGAACCAAAGACAGTAGTAAGCATGACCAGATGATGGAACTTATTCAAAACGTCTGGGAAGATGATAGCTGGTTGCCAGATTAAACCCGACAGGGTATTGATATTCTTCAATGGATGACAAGTTATAATGGATTATGTAGCACGGGGGCAGGAAATAATTTCTTGCCCCCGTGCTATTTAGTATGTATTTACAACACGCGTCGATGTTCATTTGTACTATTTTCCCAACAATGCCACTTCATTGAGGTATTTCTCTGATTATTCGATCATAACTCTCCGATTTACTTACTATTTCCTACAAAGGAAAGGAGAGTGTATGCAAGTTATTGCACAACAAAATGAGACAGTTGATGCCCTGTGCTGGCGTCATTATGGCCGAACGCTGGGGATGACGGAACGTGTGCTGTTGGCCAACCCTGGTCTGGCTGATTTTGGCGCGGTATTGCCTCATGGAACGAAAGTTGAAATGCCGGGATTCATGCCCACGACCACTAAGCCGATTATCCAGCTCTGGGATTAAGGGGTATGCATGGATAAATACAGTCACGCAACTTATGCCTGCGCCAGTATTACTGCCATTTTTTCTGGCCTTTCTTTATATGAGTGGAGTTTTCTTCTCGGGGTATTCGCCAGCATTTCCCTCGGTATTCTGACTTATCAGCTCAACCGTCGGGAGCAGATGAAACGTACCTTGATTCTGAAAAATATCCTGAAAAACATCCTGGAAAACCTGGATATTGAGTCTGCGTCGAAATCAGCCAAGATAGTCAGCGAGTTGATACATCACGCACCAAGAGAGCTGTGATATGCAGGATATCAAAACCAGGTTCAGCCGAGTGATCATTGGCCTTATTATTGGTGGTGCTAGCTCTTCTGTCATTCTTTCTCAATTTTTGGATGAGAAAGAAGGCAACCGACTGTCTGCCTATCGAGATGGCGGCGGCATCTGGACAATATGTCGCGGCGTGACGCGCATTGATGGCAAAGCGGTATATAAAGGAATGAAGCTAGCGCCTGAACAATGTGATGTTTTGAACCGAATCGAAGCCGACAGGGCGATTGATTGGGTGAAAAAGAATGTGCGCGTTCCGCTGACTGACCCGCAAATTGCCGGTATTGCCAGTTTCTGTCCGTATAACATCGGCCCCGGAAAATGCTTTTCCTCCACTTTTTATCGCAAACTCAACGCCGGCGATAAAAAAGGTGCGTGTGCAGAGATCAAACGCTGGGTCTATGATGGTGGGCGTGACTGCCGAAAAACTCAAGGGCAGCCGAATGGCTGTTATGGTCAGGTTCTGCGGCGTGATCAAGAAGCTGAACTGGTGTGTTGGGGGCTGGATAAATGAAGAAAGTATCTTTACTTGTCAGCGTCAGCCTCGTTATTGGGGGATGTTTTGGCTGGTGGGGACACCGTTCACTGTTTCTCAGTGAATTGACTGATTTGAAACAGCAACATGCTACTCAAATCGTTGCTATCAATCAGAAGGCGCATTCGGAGACGTTAGCCACAATCCAACAGATGAAGGATGCGCAGAACAGAGTTGCGCAATTGGACGAATACTATTCAGGAAAATTAACCCATGTTACCGAAGAGAATGCTGCCTTACGTGCTGACATTGCCGCTGGTTATCGTCGGGTGCAAATCGCCGCCGCCAACCTTGCTACCTGTCAGCTCACCCAAAACCGAGATACCAGCTCCCGCAGCGTGGGCGATGAAACCCAAGTCGAACTCACTACAAAAGCTGGACGTGCTATTTACGATATCCGAGCCGGAATCATCAGCGATCAGGCCAAATTAGATTACCTGCAACAGTATGTACTTGAAGTCGTTCGTCAATGTAAACCGTAAATATTATCCTTCACTTAAGTATCGTTCAGCAGACCCCAAAAGCCTTTTTTCACGTTGGAAGAAGGCTTTTATTTTATTGATTTTACGTGTTTTTTGAACGGGGTTTGTATGACATTTCCTACAAACCCCGTTTAATGTCTACCCGGTTTTTTCATGGCATTCTTACGTCATGAACACACAACTCACTGAACTGCTGCGCTTAATGCGCAACCTGATCCGAACCGGCGTCATCACCCAAGTGGACACCACAAAGGGTATGTGCCGGGTTGCAACAGGCAACCTTGAAACCAACTGGCTGAACTGGTTGACATCCAGGGCGGGAAACTCCCGCACTTGGTGGGCGCCCAGTGTCGGTGAGCAGGTTTTATTACTGTCCATAGGCGGAGAACTGACCACCGCCTTTGTATTGCCTGCGATTTTTTCAGATGAGTTTCCGGCGCCATCAACATCATCAGAAGCGACGCATATCCAGTTTCCTGATGGTGCAGTGATGGAATATGAACCGCAATCAGGCGCATTGACTGTGATCGGCATCAAAACCGCGACAGTGACTGCTTCGGATTCCGTCCATATTACCGCACCGGAAATCACCTGTGTCGCCAGTACCAGAATCACACTGGATACACCGGAAGTCATCTGTACACAGCTAATGAGCACGGGGAATTTGATCGTGCGCAATGGCGGCAAAATGACGGGCAATATTGAACACACCGGCGGCACATTCAGTTCCAACGGCGTGGTCGTGGATTCCCATAAACACACCGGCGTCAGGTCAGGCGGTGACACATCAGGAGGCCCCGTATGATGTATCTGGGAATGAATCGGCAAACGGGCCGAGAACTGACAGATCTGGCTCACGTCCGGCAATCCGTCAGTGATATTTTATTAACTTCCGTGGGTAGCCGCATCGCACGCCGTACTTACGGTTCGTTGCTGCCAGAACTAATCGATTGGCCACAGAACCCGGCGCTCCGGCTTCAGGTCATGGCGGCCAGCTATACCGCCATCAGCCGTTGGGAGCCACGTGTGATGCTTATGTCAATCACAATGGAGACCCGGCAGAACGGTGAAATGGTGGTGGATATTGCGGGAACTTATCATCAATCCGCCAAAGAATTTTCACTTTCTATTCCGGTGAGCCATTCCCGGTGAGGTAAGTCATGCCAACAATCGATTTAAGCCAGTTGCCACCACCGGATGTGGTGGAACCACTAGATTATGAACAACTGCTGGAAGAGCGCAAAGAAGGATTGATCTCGCTCTATCCAGAAGAACAGCAGGATGCGATTGCACGAACTCTGCAACTGGAATCAGAACCTTTGGTCAAATTGCTGGAAGAGAACGTTTATCGCGAATTGCTCTTGCGTCAACGTGTCAACGAAGCCGCCCGTGCGGTGATGGTGGCCTATTCGACAGGCAGAGATCTGGATCAATTGGGTGTGAACAATAACGTAGTCCGAATGGTTTTGAGCCCTGCGGATAACTCCACCGTACCACCGACACCGGCGGTAATGGAATCTGACAACGACTACCGTGTTCGCATCCCGCAGGCTTTTGAAGGTTTGAGTGTGGCTGGGCCAGTTGGCTCCTATGAATTCCATGCCCGCAGTGCGGACGGTCGGGTTGCTGATGCTTCGGCTATCAGCCCGTCACCAGCCAATGTCACCGTGACTATTATGTCCCGTGAAGATAAAGGCGTGGCATCGAAAGAGCTGCTGGATAAAGTCGAAAAAGCGCTGAACGACGAAAACGTGCGTCCGGTGGCGGATCGCCTGAAAGTCCAATCGGCGAGTATTGTGGAATATGAAATTGATGCGGTGCTGTATATCTTCCCGACACCGGAATCAGAACCGATCCGCAAAGCGGCTGAGCAGAAACTGAAATACTACGTTGAAGCACAACATCGCTTGGGGCGTGACATTCGCTTGTCGGCAATTTATGCCGCATTGCATGTGGAAGGCATCCAGCGTGTGGAGCTGAAAGCCCCGCTGAAAGATGTGGTGCTGGATAAAACTCAGGTGTCTTACTGCACCAAAACCACACTGATGATGGGAGGTTCAGATGAATGATCGCCTTCTGCCGATGGGCTCAACCCAGCTAGAACTTGCTGCGGCCAAAGCCTGTGCCGAGTTGCAGAAGATTAAAGTGCCGCTGCGTGAACTGTGGAACCCAGACACCTGTCCGGCAACGTTGTTGCCCTATCTGGCATGGGCGTGGTCAGTGGATCGCTGGGACGAACACTGGTCTGAGAGCATCAAAAGAGAAGTGATCAAAAGCTCGCTATTCCTGCATAAACATAAAGGAACGATTGGTGCAATTCGGCGGGTCGTTGAACCGCTGGGGTATCTCATTCGCGTAAAGGAGTGGTGGCAGACCAATGATGTACCAGGCACCTTCCGGCTGGATATTGGTGTACTGGAAAACGGCATCACCCATGAAATGTTCGAAGAACTGGAAAAACTGATTTCTGATGCTAAGCCAGTCAGCCGTCATTTGATTGGGTTAGACATTAATCTGGATACGCGCGGTGAGTATTACTACTCAGCAGCCAGTTACAGCGGTGATGAGCTGACGGTTTACCCCTATTTCGCAGAACAAGTAACGGTATCCGGCTCAGACGTTGTGGGTATGGGCATACATATTATTGATGACATGAGGATTAGACCATGAGTACCAAATATTTTGCGCTGCTGACGCAGCTAGGCGCAGATAAGTTGGCGAATGCTGCGGCATTGGGTACAAAAATTGAAATCACCCATATGGCCGTTGGTGATGGTGGTGGCAGCCTGCCGACACCAGATACTAAGCAAACCAAACTGATTAATGAAAAGCGTCGTGCCGCGATCAATACGTTGAGCATCGATCCCAAAAACACTAACCAGATCATCTCTGAACAGGTTATCCCTGAAAGTGAAGGTGGCTGGTGGATCCGTGAAATCGGTCTGTTTGACAAAGATGGCATTCTGATTGCCGTCGGGAACTGCGCGGAAAGCTACAAACCACAATTACAGGAAGGTTCCGGTCGTACCCAGACCATCCGCATGATTTTGATTGTCAGTAGTACCGAGTCGGTGACCTTGAAAGTTGACCCGTCTGTGGTTCTGGCAACTCGCGAATATGTTGATGACTCCATTCAGAAGCATTCAAACAGCCGTAATCATCCTGACGCGACGCTGAAAGAGAAGGGATTTGTGATCCTGAGCAGCGCGGTGGACAACAACAGCGAAACCCATGCGGCAACACCGAAAGCGGTGAAAGCGGCGTATGATTTTGCTAATGCGGCGAATAATAATGCCAACGGTCGCGTGCCATCTGGTCGCAAGGTGAATGGGAAAGCATTGTCGGAAGATATCCATCTTAAGGCTTCTGATGTAGATGCATATAACAAAACTGAAACCGATGCACGGGTGAATGATGCCAAAGCACAGGCGAAAGCTGCGAATGATAATGCCGATGGCCGCGTTCCAGCGGGGCGTAAGGTTAATGGTAAAGCTCTGAATGCGGATATTGCGCTGAATTCTGGGGATGTGGGTGCATATTCCAAAGGCGAAACAGATACTCGGGTTGATGAAGCGAAAGCGTTGGCTAATACTGCAAACCAGAATGCGGCTAATGCAAATAATAATGCGAATACTCGTCTGGAAAAAAACCAGAATGGCGCGGATATTCCGAACAAGCCGAAGTTTGTAGAAAACCTCGGTTTGGCGGAAACCAAAAATCAGGCCCAGGACGCAGTGCCCAATTCAAGGAAGGTGAATGGGAAGACATTGACGGGGGATGTGACCCTGAGTGCGGAGGATGTTCAGGGAGAGCCCCGTTTTAACCAGACGATAGATCTAACGGGTTTGAGTAGTGATCGGTATTATCCGGTATGGTGGAAATTCCCGTTTAATGAGCGTGGAGCTAATTCATGGCTGACAATACACCGTAATTACGCCGAGAATCGGGAGAATAAAAATCCATTTGGGAAAGATGTAACTCATTTAGCAGGGCTAGAGGTACAAATAGAAGGAAGCGATACACTCTGGGGAGGAGATGCTCAGTACCTGAATATAAAACGGATCAATCAACGTTATCGTAATACCGTCAAAAAGATTCAGTATGGCATGATGAGTATTGCAAGGTCTGTTGATGGTAAGTACCCTCTATACTATGATTGGAAATCTGGCGATATCACAGAATGCCGTGTATATAGTGGATGTTATTTACGAGGAGGATTAACCTATCATGTTACTAGTAATTTCAATAACTTAGATTATTCCCGTAAAGAAGATGAAGTAGAAATATGGCATGGCGTAAGTGATTCTGATAAGCGGGAGATTAAATGGACGGTTAAATCTTATGCTATTGATGATCCTCTATTAGGAAAAGATTATGACGATACGGTGCTGCCTTATGCGCATGATTACTCAGAAACCATCAATTTAGCGAAAAATGCTTATCCAATCACAGGTGGAAGACTTAATGGTGAATTAGTTGCTTCAAATGTTGTTATCTCTCAAGGAGATGGAAGACAGCATTTTTCACTTAGAGATAATGATGGGCAAACACGTGCTTGGATATATAAAGACAAAGGTGGTGATGGAATACATATAAATAATGGCTATGATGGTGGTGGAGAATGGATTTTAAATAAAAGTGGTGAAATGTATTGCCCTGGTACAATAAGTTCTTATTTAGAACACACCATTAGACATGCTGGTTATGGGAGAATTAATTATGTCCATCAAAATACTGGAGATTATATCTTTTTAGAAACAACTGAAGATGGAAAAGGCATCTATTTCGTTCAACGAAATAAAGATCATAACAATCAATGGGTATTACGTTTCCCTCAAAAAGATGGGGTTGTAGCGACAACTGATGACATAGCTAGCACCAATAATATTCCTGTTGGCATTCCTTTACCATGGCCACAAGAAACACCACCTCCTGGTTATTTAATTTGTAATGGTGAAAGTTTTGATAAAGCTAAGTGTCCTCAATTAGCATTAGCGTATCCATCTGGTGTATTACCTGATCTACGTGGTGAATTTATTCGTGGTCTGGATGCAGGACGTAATGTTGATTCTGGGCGTAAGGCACTATCATGGCAGGCAGATGAGTTTAGATCCCACAATCATGAATTTGAAGCTATAAGGAACGAAACAGGTAATTCAGTATGGGCAGACTTCTTTGGAACTGGTTCTGATTTCGGCAGAAAAAAATACCCAGTTAGTAATAGTGGTGGTAAAGAAACACGTCCTCGTAACGTTGCATTTTTATATATAGTGAGAGCAGCTTAAATAATTACTAAATATATTTATTATTGGATTAATAAATATATTTAATCCGCGAAGTAAAATATTCCTCTAATGACCCCTAGGTGATTTAATTACCTAGGGAATCAAAGGTAAATTATTTTAAATCAGTGTAATCGTTCTGCCTATTGGGTAAATGTTACTCCATCTTAATTTATAATCTCGTGATGGTCTACCAAATGAAAATCTAACGTTATCAAACTCATTCACAGCTTTATATATATTACTCCATATCAGTAGTGAACCAATAGAATACTTAGCTAATTCAGCAGATCTATCCATTCCAGCCTGAATAAATTCAATATTTGTGTGATGATGGAATTGAGTTTTTGTAATGAAATGAAAAGCGCAAGGTTGGCCTTTAAAAAATAAAACATTACCAAAAATCATAGGTTTTATTAAATGAAATAACTCATTTATCATTTCTTTATCAAAACTACATGTCCCCCATCGTTCTTCTACAAGTTGAGAATAAAAATCGGTTAATTCATCCGCACTAAATATTTGAACATCTACTAATTCACCACCAAATTTCATAAAGCTATTTAGTCTATATTTGTATTTTTTATTTGATTTTTCTGATAAAGGCTTAGCTAAACATAATGATCTTTTGGCATTATGTTTGAAAGTTAAATTAATAATATTTTCTGAATTTAATGGTGAGATGAACTTCGACTTAATCGGTAATAGAAAACGAGCATTTTCACTTGAAGGTATCACTATTTCATCATTTGGTACAACAATACCTATTTCATTTGATAAAGGACAAGCAGGATCATTAGCTAAGTATTTATTATCCCATACACATATTGATGTGTTAATAGAATTTCTATTTTTATTTATGAAATATTTTTCTTTAAAATTATATCGTTCATGGATAAATTTTAATACGAGAGGATGAGTGGCTAAGTTACCACCAAAAGAAAAATAAGACTTTTCGTATTCAGTGAAGTTTGTTTCTTGCCATCCGAAAAGTTTGCATTTTAGGTCGAAAATATTCATAGAGAGTGCTCGTTTTTCTATGCTGCTTGGCAGTATCTGATTTTATTGGGCTAATTCTAACGTATTGAGATTCAAAAATCTCACAGGAATGTTATTGTTCAAGTTATCATTCACATTTTTTAATCTATGTTCCTACTCCCAATGTATCAACAAGCCCCTCATACATGGCTTGTGAATCATAACCGTGTGAAGTATCAAAAGTAATTAGCTGTTGAAGGTAACCATTTCTTTAAATTGAGATAATTATGAATACCAGCATTAAACATGATAAAATAAAACCAATCTACAGCGATTATTTTTACAGTGCAGCCACTCCAGTTTTTTTACAGGCCATATGATAAACCGAGTGACTATCCAGATTATTTGAAACCGATCAGCGATGAATTACATCGTCAGTTATTTAATGGCTAGGCGAACAGGAAACGGATTATTGCTGACGCTAATGGTCTGCCCATATTGGTAGGCCCGCCACCTCCCACGCCAGAGGAATTACAAGTGCAGACTGCAACAAAACGCCTGTATCTATTAAATGAGGTTGATACGCAAATTATGCGGCTAGAGCGTATCACCCGCAGGGAAATAGCAACGCCAGATGAGCAAAAATGGTTTGATGCATGGGAGCTGTATAGCATTGAACTGCAACGACTGGACACCACAGCAGCACCTGACATTGACTGGCCTAAAGCGCCAAAATAACAATCAGGGGCACATTGATCTGACCCCAAAAAGTTAGACATATATTATATCCCCATAATGGATTGAGTTCTGTACTCAACCGGACTCAATCCATTCAATTTAATTTTGATTCTGTCATGATTATAGTAATAAATATAATCGGTTATCGTCTTTTCCAACTCATAGATTGAGCTAAATTCCACTCCGTGATAACACTCAGATTTCAATATTCCAAAAAAACTCTCCATAGCGGCATTATCTAAACAGTTACCTTTGCGAGACATGCTTTGTATGAGCCCGTTTTCTGTTATTTGGTTCTGATAATGAATCATCTGGTACTGCCAACCCGGGTCGGAATGAATCAGGGGTTTCTCATGTGATTTCAGCTTTTCCATTGCATCAGATAACATATTTTTAACCAAATCAAAGACCGGCTTACGGGAAGTTCGGAAAGCAACTATTTCTCTATTAAAGAGATCCATCATGGGTGACAGGTACAGCTTTTCCCCCGGTGGTTAAATTCTGTGACATCTGTCACCCATTTCATATTAGGCTGTTCTGCTTCAAATTGACGGTGCAAGAGATTATCCGCAACAGAGCCGGTTTCTCTTTTGTATGAATAGTATTTTTTAGCCCTTATCCGCGATTTCAGCCCCATCGTCTGCATTAACCGCTGCACGCATTTATGATTTAAATGAATCTGTTGTTTTCTCAGTGCTAACGTTATCCGTCTGTACCCGTACCGACCTTTATGCTGATGATAAATATCATAGATATGGATTTTTACATCAGCATATTTATCTTTTTGCTGAGTCTTTTTCTGGTGGTAGTAGGATGTACTGCGTGATATCTCTGCAACCTTCAGTAAAGTTTTCAGCGGGAAAAATTGCCTCAATTCGGTGATAATTTTTGTTTTTGCTGATATGTGTTTTCTTCCTTCCCAATTAAGGCGGTGAGCTTTTTTAGATAGGCGTTCTCCGCCCGTAAATAAGCTAACTCATCCAAAAGTTCAGGGGGCGGTTTTGCGCTTTTTGTGGACTCCGGTTTATATTGGGTGGCAGCGTTGCGCGTACATGCTTTTCTGCTCCTTTTGCGGGGCTTCAGTAGCTCAATGCCCCCTTTTCTGTACAAAGCCAACCATCGAGATATCATCCCTGTATCTTTCAGTTTAAAGCGTTTCATGGCTTCAGATAATGAAAGTCCTTCGTGTTGGATGGTCAGTACGACATGCTTTTTAAATTCAAAAGAATAAGACCTGTTCAATGATTTTTTCAGTCCATGCTCACCATGAACGCGATAAATATCAATCCACTTGTTTACCAAATTACGATGCAGTCCGAAAAGTGATGCGGTTCGACTGTATCCGCAATCTGGGTGTGATAAGTAGTGCAGAACCACTTTCAGCTTGAATGTCTGAGAATATCTTTTCTTCTTCATAAAAAGCACCCCTTAAGTTGAAGTATAGCGTCCAACTTTTGGGGTGCAGATCAATGTGCCCCTAATAATCACTCTGGCGCTTTAGGCCAGTCAATGTCTGGTGCTGCCGGACAGTCTACACGGTTCAATAGCACACAGTGTCGTTTCCACGCTGTCAGTGCTGCCCGTTGATAGTGAACGTATTCCGCTCAGTTATGAATCACCAACTCTGATAAGAACGGTAGTTCTTGATTATGTAGGGGGAGTTCGTGCAGAAGCTATTGGCATTCCTTTCGATAGTGCTGATTTTACAACTCAAGCACAACCTAATACCGCGAAAACTCCTAATAATCAACCAATACCTGGTGGAAATACTGATTCAGGAATATCAGGAATAGTCTCTACAGCAGCTTTAAGAGTGTCTGACTGGGCTTCTTGGTGGTTTAGCACCCGTCCCCGTAACATCGCATTTTTATATATAGTGAGAGCAGCATAATGAAATACACAACTGATATTAAAACACCAGAATTTGATGAAAATGGTTTTGCAACGTCTAATGGCTGAGTAATGGTTTATCGGACTAATACCGAAACAAGAGAATATATTTGTGCAGATATGGAGCGCATTGTCGTTGGCGTTAGCCTGTCTGCTGGAGCTTATTCAGATGCTCCAGAACTACCAGAATCGGTAGATATCGCTGTTTGTCGTAGTACTGATGGAAAGTCATGGATTAATGTACCGGATTACCGTGGAAAAACTGCCTATCACATCAAAACCCTAAAACCTATGAAAATACAGTCAATTGGCGAAATACCTTTTGAATTAACTCTACTAGAACCTAAGACTTTATTCGATAAATGGGATGGGAAACAGTGGGTAACTGATCTTAATGAACAGAAACAACATGATTTAAAGCAAATAGAAAATCAAAAACAATCGCTGTTACAGGAAGCCGAAAAAAGAATTATTCAATTGGAACGTAAGGTTAGACTTAATATGGCCTCAAAGGAAGAAATTTCACTATTAAATGAGTGGGAAGTTTATAGTGTTAAATTGATTGATATTGATATTTCAGGTATTAACAAACTTGGCTGGCCTAAAAAGCCAAATTAGTATTCAGGGGCAAGAGCCCCTGAATACTATATTATATAAAAAACCAAATTAAGAAATACGGTACCACCCCATTAACATAACATAAGAGTTAGTAACATCAAATCCTTCCCCTTTACCAATTTCTGATGTTGTACCACTAACATTATGAATATGCTCACCACCCCATGATGTATGCCCAGTCCAAGTACGAGATGCGTCAAATGTAGTAAGTTCTTTCCAGTGGTCAGTATAGTCTACGGCTGGTTTATTCTGCCCATTTCTAGCAAAAGCACCACCAAAAACATCATCCCCATGTTGAATAACACTTGGTAGATAACCAGTAATGTTCATATCTCCACGACTATGATTATGACCGCCTGCATTACTAGTATTTGCGCTAAAAGAATGACTGTGCTTAGGTATTTGGTTGACAGATAACCATTTAGTATCATTCCCACCCGTTGATAACACATTTGAACCATTAGCAGCAGCCAAGCGAACAGTTCTATTTTCGCCAATATATTTCCACGATGTCCCCGGAAATAAATTATTTGGATTTTTATTCTGAGCAAACCATACAACTATTCCTACAGGATATAGCATATCTGTAATATCAGATCCGTAAGGCGTTACTGTATCATCATAATCTTTTCCTAATAAAGGATCATCAATAGCATAAGATTTAACCGTCCATTTAATCTCCCGCTTATCAGAATCACTTACGCCATGCCATATTTCTACTTCATCTTCTTTACGGGAATAATCTAAGTTATTGAAATTACTAGTAACATGATAGGTTAATCCTCCTCGTAAATAACATCCACTATATACACGGCATTCTGTGATATCGCCAGATTTCCAATCATAGTATAGAGGGTACTTACCATCAACAGACCTTGCAATACTCATCATGCCATACTGAATCTTTTTGACGGTATTACGATAACGTTGATTGATCCGTTTTATATTCAGGTACTGAGCATCTCCTCCCCAGAGTGTATCGCTTCCTTCTATTTGTACCTCTAGCCCTGCTAAATGAGTTACATCTTTCCCAAATGGATTTTTATTCTCCCGATTCTCGGCGTAATTACGGTGTATTGTCAGCCATGAATTAGCTCCACGCTCATTAAACGGGAATTTCCACCATACCGGATAATACCGATCACTACTCAAACCCGTTAGATCTATCGTCTGGTTAAAACGGGGCTCTCCCTGAACATCCTCCGCACTCAGGGTCACATCCCCCGTCAATGTCTTCCCATTCACCTTCCTTGAATTGGGCACTGCGTCCTGGGCCTGATTTTTGGTTTCCGCCAAACCGAGGTTTTTCACAATCTATTGATCCCAACGATCCGGCGTCAAAATCCCACCCCATACACCTAGAAGACTTAAAAAAACGGCCAAAATAAGCCATTTTTGGCTATCAAAAAATAACCAAAATAGCAATTTGTCTATAAAAATGTGGATAAGTATAAATAATGAACTGATATAGCATGAAAAATAATCAATTTGAGTGTGTTATTTGAGCAATTTGGATTTCTATCCAACAACACCTGTAAATATCCTCAAAAACACCCTGATAATTAATATTTATTCATTTAATAATCTGATTTAAAACAAAAATATCAAAACGCATTTGTATCCACTGCCACACATTTCCCATCGAATGATTTCCCCCACCCAATCCGTCAATATAGCGGCACACCTTAACAGGAGAACGCTAAAATGGCACAAGATTATCATCACGGCGTCCGTGTACAGGAAATCAATGAAGGTACTCGCACCATCACCACAGTTAGCACCGCTATCGTGGGTATGGTTTGTACTGGTCCTGACGCAGACGAAAAAACATTTCCATTAAACACTCCAGTTTTGATTACTGACGTTATGAGCGCCAGTGGCAAAGCAGGGAAAAAGGGAACTTTGTACTCATCACTGAAAGCGATTGCTGATCAGGCTCAGCCTGTCACCGTCGTTGTTCGTGTGGCTGAGGGCGAATCTGAAGAAGTAACCGTTTCTAATATCATCGGTACTGTCACTGATGCAGGTAAGAAAACCGGTATGCAGGCACTGTTGGCGGCGCAAAGCCAGCTCGGTGTTAAGCCTCGTATTCTGGGTGTTCCAGGTCTGGATTCAAAAGCGGTTGCGATTGAACTGGCCAGCGTTGCTCAGAAACTGAAAGCAATGGCGTATGTCAGTGCTTATGGCAGCAAAAATATCTCTGAAGTCATCAAATACCGCGACAACTTCAATCAGCGTGAGCTGATGCTGATTTGGCCGGATTTCTTGAGCTGGGATACTGTTTCCAATAGCGAGTCTATCGCTTATGCAACCGCTCGTGCTCTGGGCTTGCGTGCCAAAATCGACGAGGAAACTGGCTGGCACAAAACACTGTCCAACGTGGGTGTTAACGGTGTAACCGGTCTGTCTGCTGACGTCTTCTGGGATCTGCAAGATACCGCAACTGACGCTGATCTGTTGAACAAGAGTGGCATCACTACGCTGATCCGCAAAAACGGCTTCCGTTTCTGGGGCTCCCGTACTTGCTCTGATGACGCACTGTTCCAGTTCGAAAGCTACACCCGTACCGCTCAAGTTCTGGCTGACACCATGGCTGACGCACATATGTGGGCAATAGACAAACCACTGACACCATCACTGGTACGCGACATCATTGAAGGTATTAATGCCAAGTTCCGCGAACTGAAATCTGGTGGTTACATCATCGACGGCCGTTGCTGGTATGACGAAAAAGCCAACGATAAAGACACGCTGAAAGCAGGCAAACTGACCATCGATTACGACTATACACCTGTACCGCCACTGGAAAACATGATGTTACGCCAGCGCATTACAGATAGTTACCTGATGAATTTCGCTAAAAGTATCAATAAATAAGGGGCTAACTGATGGCATTACCTCGCAAACTTAAATACCTGAATTTGTTCAATGATGGCAACAACTATCAGGGGATCGTGGAAGAACTGACTCTTCCTAAGTTAAGCCGCAAGCTGGAAGCTTATCGTGGCGCCGGCATGAACGGCAGCGCAATGGTGGATCTGGGTCTGGATGAAGGCGCATTGGATGCGGAATTCACTCTGGGCGGTATTGAATCTCAACTGTATAAGCAGTGGGGCATTGCGACAGCAGATGGCGTTATGTTGCGCTTTGCTGGTTCTTTTGAGCGCGAAGATACCGGTGATGTGGTTGCGGTTGAAGTTGTGATGCGTGGCCGCTTCCAGGAGTTCGATCACGGCACTTATAAACAAGGTGATAACTCTCAGACCAAAATCACCGCGAAAAACACTTATTTCAAACTGACATGGGATGGCGAAGAGCTGATTGAAATCGACACCATCAACATGGTTGAGAAAGTGGGCGGAGAAGATCGTCTAGAGCAGCATCGCCGCAATATCGGTCTTTTTTAATCGCTTTTTTAGCAATTAGATTTTTTAAAACTTATTTCCTGTCTCATCGGAGTTTGAACCATACCTGCTGGGACAGGTTTTTAATCGGATAAACAAGGTTGAACCATGACAGAAACACTGAACACTCAAAATGACGATCTGCGCACCATCGAATTGGAAGCTCCATTGGCGCGAGGTAACGGCGAAATCACGGAAGTGATGGTACGCAAGCCTACCAGTGGTGCATTGCGCGGTGCACGTTTACAGGCGCTGCTGGAAATGGATGTGGATTCTATGCTGCTTGTCCTGCCGCGTGTTACCACTCCTGTATTGACCAAAAATGACCTAATGATGATGTCACCCGGTGATCTGATTAATCTCAGTGTGGAGGTGGTCAATTTTTTGTTACCGAAGTCGGTCAAGTCCGATTCCCAGAACAATTAACCGTTGATGAATTGGTGGCGGATATCGCCACCGTTTTTCACTGGTCACCGACAGTGACAGATGAAATGTCATTGTCGGAACTGTTGGATTGGCGACATCGGGCCATTTTAAGAAGTGGTGCAGAAAATGAGTAATATACAGTCACAGCTAAACAAGGTTCTGAGTGCCGTTGGAAAGCTGACCGGTTCCTTTAAATCTTTTCAACGGCATAATAAAAAGCTGGAAAATTCAGTCGATAAAATTCATAACCAGTTCAAAAAACTCAATAAGACCGTTGAGAGCTTAAAACCTATCGTGGGTTATGCGCAGGAAACTGCGCGTATACGCACCGATCTTAAAGCCTATAATCAAACAATTAAACAATCTTTATCTGCGCGGCAGAATTCGACAAGAACGCTGCAGGTTAGTGCTGCCAGTCAATCAGCTAATATTATTCAAACTACCCAAATTATCAAACAGGAAAATTCATCCAGTAAAAAAAACGAATTTAATCTTGGTGCAACGGGGAATATGACTAACAATTTTACATTGTTAGATAAGTTGGTTATTAATATCAATCCAAAGATAACAATTTTATTTAGTATTCTGAATAAAATTAATGCGGTTTTGAATGTAACTACTGGTGCAGTAAAAGTAGTATTTCAAACTCTGGTTGGTTATATACAACTATTTGGAAATGTTGGTATAAAAACATTCGATTTTTTAAGAGTCAGTTTGAATATATTTACGCAGTTGGGTATTCAGGCTTTTGTATCTTTAAAAGTTAGTCTGAATATTTTTGCACAGCTAGGGATTCAGGCTCTGGTGTCCTTAAGAGTTAATTTTAATTTCTTTGCACAGTTAGGAATTCAGGCGCTGGATAAATTAAAATCCAGTCTGGATGCATTTGTACAGTTAGGACTTAATGCTTTTGAAGAATTAAAAGCCAGTCTGAATTTTTTTGCACAATTAGGGGTTCAGGCGCTGGATAAATTAAAATCCACACTGGATGCATTTGTGCAGTTGGGTGTTCAGGCTCTGAATAAATTAACCGCTCCCCTGGATATATTTGCGCAGCTGGGAACTCAGGCGCTGGATAAATTAAAATCCACACTGGATGCATTTGTTCAGTTGGGTGTTCAGGCTCTGAATAAATTAACCGCACCCCTGGATATATTTGCACAGCTGGGAACTCAGGCGTTGGATAAATTAAAATCCACACTGGATGCATTTGTGCAGTTGGGTGTTCAGGCTCTGAATAAATTAACCGCTCCCCTGGATGTATTTGCTCAGTTGGGACTCAACGCTTTTGAAGAATTAAAAGCCAGCCTCAATTTTTTTGCTCAATTGGGAATTCAGGCGCTGGATAAATTAAAATCCAGTCTGGATGCATTTGTACAGTTGGGGCTTAACGCTTTTGAAGAATTAAAAGCCAGTCTGAATTTTTTTGCACAATTAGGAATTCAGGCGCTGGATAAATTAAAATCCACACTGGATGCATTTGTGCAGTTGGGTGTTCAGGCTCTGAATAAATTAACCGCACCCCTGGATATATTTGCGCAGCTGGGAACTCAGGCGTTGGATAAATTAAAATCCACACTGGATGCATTTGTGCAGTTGGGTGTTCAGGCTCTGAATAAATTAACAGCACCCCTGGATATATTTGCGCAACTGGGAACTCAGGCGTTGGATAAATTAAAATCCACACTGGATGCATTTGTGCAGTTGGGTGTTCAGGCTCTGAATAAATTAACAGCACCATTGGATATATTTGCGCAACTGGGAACTCAGGCGCTGGATAAATTAAAATCCACACTGGATGCATTTGTGCAGTTGGGCGTTCAGGCTCTGAATAAATTAACCTCTCCCCTGGATGTATTTGCTAAGTTGGGTATGCAGGCTTTAGAAGAGTTAAAAGCCAGCCTCAGTTTCTTTGCTCAGCTGGGCGTTCAGGCGCTGGATAAATTGAAATCCAGTCTGGATATATTTACTCAGGTTGGTGTTCAGGCTCTGGAAGAATTAAGAGCCAATCTGAATAGATTTGCTCAAGTGGGTATTCAGGCTATGGAGAATTTAAGAGATGGCTTGAAGGTATTCGCACAATTGGGAACTGAGGCTTTAGAAGCACTAAGAGCCGCTATGGATTTTTTTGGTAAAACCGGAAACAAAGTTTTTGGCTCACTTAATGATGGCGCTGATTTGCTATCTAACAAAGGAGGTAAAGATACTTTTGGAAACCAAAGAAAAGGCCTTGAAATATTAGGGAATATTGGTCAAAAAGTTTTTGGTGTTTTGGGTAGTGGTATAAATATTCTGGCAAATGTTGGTGTAAAAGGCCTGTCTTTTTTAAGTAGTACTTTCAGTGTATTAGGAAAATCAATAATGTTCATTGGTCGGGCTATGATGGCGAACCCGATTCTTGCCATTATTGGTGTTATCGCAATGGCTGCTATTTATATTTGGCAGAATTGGGGAACGTTGGGGCCAAAATTCACAGCCTTGTGGGAAGGTATCAAAAATGTTTGTAGCAATGTATGGCAGGGAATTAAAAACATAGTCAGTGCCGCATGGGAAGGTATCAAGAGCTTTTTCATGAATGGAGGACTGATCGGCATTATTTACCAAAACTGGGATGCTATTAAACAAAGCGCTTCAGAAGTTTGGGAAGCGATTAAAGCCTTATTAAGTGAGAAATGGGAATCTATTAAACAAAGCGTTCTTGCCACTTGGGAAAATATCAAAGCCCAAATCAGTGGTGCTTGGGAATCCGTTAAACAGAATACTTTGGAAATCTGGGAAAGCATCAAAAAATCAATTTCAGATAGATGGAATGAAATTGTTAGTGATGTTCAAGCTATTCCAGAGAAATTAAAGAAAGCGGGTTCGGATATGATCGACAGCTTGTTAACGGGTATTCAAGAAAAATGGGAAGCCTTGAAGGGGAAAATTACCTCTATTACTGACATATTCAAATCATGGTGGTCAGGTGATGATAAAAAGGAAGTAGCTGTAAAAACATCACAGGAAATAACGAATAGCGCAACTACGCAACAAGCGGCACAAATTACTAAACATGATACAGGCGGATCTATTTCAGCCGGGAAATTCGGCATTGCGGGTGAGCGTGGCCCTGAAATTATTAGCGGCCCAGCCAATGTAACCAGCCGGAAAAATACGGCGAAGCTCGCTGCCGTGGGACTTGCCGTTAGTTCAATGTCTTTGCCTATTGCCGCACAGGATGCACCGTTGCATGCGCAAAGTCTGCCTGCTCATACTTATGAGGCTGTTCAGGCGAAGAAAGAACGAAGCCTGCCACCGCAGCTTAGCGGAGCACCACAATATAACATCTATGTCTATGGCGCTCAGGGACAGTCCGCGCAGGATATTGCCCGTGTGGTCAGGCAGGAATTGGAACAACGGGAACGTATCCAGCAAGCCCGTATGCGTAGCTCACTTTCTGATAGAGGAGAAGATTTCTCATGATGGCTGCACTTGGTTTATTTGTTTTTATGTTGAAAACAACGCCATACCAAAGTTTCCAATATAAACAAAGTTGGAGACATGCTTTCAATAGCCGTGTGGGAGCACGGCCTGCATGGCAATTTATTGGTTCAGATAATGATACGGTTACGCTATCGGGGGAACTTTATCCTGAACTGACAGGCGGTTCTCTTTCACTGACTGCATTGACATTGATGGCAGACAGAGGTAAGGCGTGGTCTTTCATTGATGGAAGTGGCGCAATTTATGGAATGTTCGTTATCGAAAGCATTGATGAGACAAAAACGGAATTTATGTCGGGCGGAGCGGCCAGAAAAATCAGTTTTACACTGACCTTACGGCGCGTTGATAACAATTTGTTTGAAATGTTGGGTGATTTACAGGATCAATTATCTGATATAAAAGGCAAACCACCTACATCACTGGATAAGCCTTCTGGTCTTACGAGAAAGGCTATAGGTGAAATTAAGGAGCATCCTAATGCTAGATCTTAAACTGAGGATACCAAACACAGATTGGATTCCCCAATTTGATTTGGTCACTGGTAAAGAAGGTGCGCCAGCTTTTCGGTTGGAAACTAATAAGAAGGATATTACAGGGAACATCCAATCGCGTTTAATGTCTTTAACGCTGACAGATAACCGCGGTTTGGAATCAGACCAGCTCGATATTGAGTTGGATGATGCGGATGGGCAACTTATATTTCCTTCCCGAGGCGATATTCTAGCATTGGAATTGGGGTGGCATGGCGATTCTTTAACCCCAAAGGGAAAATTTGTCGTTGATGAAATTGAACATACCGGTGCGCCTGATCGGCTGACAATTCGTGCCCGCAGTGCTGATTTTCGAGGTAATTTGAATGTTAAACGCGAAGAGTCTTACCATAAACACACGTTAGAGAGCATTGTGAGTACGATTGCTGCGAGAAACCAGCTGACATTTAAAATCAGCGAGGAATTGAAGGGGATCTCTATGCACATTGATCAGACCAATGAATCTGACGTGAGCTTTTTGACTCGGATGGCAAAGCAGGAAGGGGCGATTGCTTCGGTCAAAAATGGTGAGTTGCTGTTTGTTCAACAAGGACAAAATAAAACTTCAAGTGGTCAGGATATTCCACTTGTATTGATTACTCGTGAATCAGGGGACAGCCATCGGTTTTCTCTGTCTGATCGTGAAGCTTATACTGGTGTTGATGCTCAATGGCAGGATACACGCACAGCGGCTAAACAGACGGTTAAATTGAGGCGGGTAGAATCAAAAAACGGGGAAATTAAAATTATTGTTGAATATGGAAGCAGCGAGAAAAAATCGTCAGCCAAGAATATTCCTCAAAAAGACAAAAGCCTTTCCTTAAAAGAGAAAGACTCTTCCAAGAAAAAAGAATTTCGAATCGTTAAAGAGGAAAAAGAACATAAAAGTGAGTCGCCTCGTGGAATGAACCTTACTAAGTCAGCTCAGTCCAATGGAGTGAGTCTGGAAAAGAAAGGTGGCATCGATTTGACGAAGAAAAATCACAAAAAAAAAGGAAGGGAAAAACCTGCTTATATTGAAAAAGGACAAAAAGAACGTAAAAGAAAAAACAAGGATAACGGAAATATTGATAGAAAAAAGAATATCGATACCAAGGGAAGTCCATCTTCTAAAGAACAAAGAAAATCGACGGCGGAGCACCATAAGACAACAACGGCACAGCAAAAATCCGCAAAATATTTGACAGGAACTCAGGAAAATGTTCTGACGCTTTCCCGCATTTATTCTAACAAGGAAAACGCGGAGCGTGCTGCAAAAGCTGTTTGGGATAAAATGCAGCGGGGGGCGGCGCAGTTCTCTATTACATTGGCGAAAGGACGAGCTGATATCTACCCTGAAACACCTATTCAGCTAAAGGATTTTAAGACGGAAATTGATGGAACGCATTGGACGTTGGTGAAAGTAACTCACAACCTTAACGGCAGTGGTTTTACCACATCCTTGGATCTCGAAATCAAAATTGATGATGTTGAGGTCAAGACGGCTGATACCGAAATAAAAACTTGATCTCGATATGAGATCTTTGGTATATTGTTCACCAGACGAGATGGTGTTATTTCGAGACAGTTATTTCAAGAAAGGTGAACAATATGATTAAGTGTCCTCTGTGTGGTCAGTCAGCGCATACTCGTAGCAGCTTCGAGCACTCAAGCCAGACAAAGGAGCGTTATAACCAATGTCAGAACATCAATTGTGGAGCAACGTTCGTCAGCCATGAAACGTTTGTGCGTTTTATTGCTAAGCCAGGTGACGTCGAAAATGTTACACCACATCCAAGGGTGAAAACGAAGAGACAACCTCGTCAGAAAGCTGACGCACAATAAATAATGAAAAAGGACATTGCTCCAGTTTTTGCCACCGTTACGGTGGCTTTTATGGATGATGGACTGTATTTTATTCTCGAATAGAGAACCTTAAAGGCATGAAGCCAGAGAACAGCGAGTGAATTAACAATCCTCATGTAACGCCTGCTTGTCAAAGAAGCAGGCGTTAAAGTCTATGACAGGGTTATTTTTGGGACTTTGCCTGTAAGATCCTTTGCATCTCATCCTTGATGTGTAGTTTTTCTTTTTTCAGGCGCACAACTTTATCGCTATAGCCGGTTCCATTTGGGCCTTCTAGCTGTGATATCTCGTGGTTAAGTCGGTTATGTTTTTCAAACAGGGATTGGAAACGCGGGTTAGATTCTTTCAGGTTGGACACTAAATCACGATATTCTGGAAACATAGAACCTCCTAGACGAAATTTACTACTGCTCAATATGAGTGTAGCAGCCCATTGTAAGATCAGATTTGAGAGATATCACATAAAAAAGATCGGGGAACAACTTTATATCTTTTTGACTGTTAATAATAATTTATTATTTTTATAAATGAATGAATTTCTCATTTAAATAATAGTGGTAAAAATCAGTCTCTTGACAAAAAAGCATAACTTATTCCTATCGTTGAGCATGTTATGATTCAATTCCGTTGTTAAACATATCAAGAGGTGATAAATGAAAAAGTATCTACTTCCTTTAGCCGCTATGATGGTTTCGGTTTCTACTTTTGCTCAGGCTGATAAGAAACTTGAAGATGTCGCCCCTTATCCTAAGGCTTCAGAAGGAATGGTACGCAATGTCATTGACCTTGCGCCAGAAGAGGATGAAGGCGATTACATGGTTGAGCTTATGATTGGTCAGGATATAAAAGTAGACTGTAATCATCACTGGTTTGGTGGGCAACTTGAAACAAAAACCTTGGAAGGGTGGGGATACGATTATTATGTATTGAATAAAGTCACCGGCCCGGCGTCAACCAAAATGGCTTGTCCAGGGCAAAAAGAAACCGTGCGCTTTGTTCAAGTGCAGTTAGGCAAAGATGCGCTTATACGCTATAACAGCAAATTACCTATCGTGGTATATACGCCAAAATCAATGACAGTCAAATATCGTATTTGGCAGGCATTGGATGATATCGATAATGCAGTAATCAGATAAATTATTGATTAGGTAAATCAACAACCTGGGTTTTATAAATATCTGACTCAGGTTGTTATGTTTATTATATTATTGTCATAAAGTTTTCGGCTAATTTATCTTTAACGGATAATGGTTATTTTTTAACATTAATTTTCACCAGGTTGACAATAAAACCGTTTCAAATGAAATAACTCTTAAATCATCGCCTGTCATATTCGCCAGTCCTTTATTTTCTGCCTGTGGTTCCTTGCGCATATTTAAAAATATTAACTAAACTTTGTTTGGATTATTTTGCATTCAGGCGAATATCATTGAGGAATCATAGAATGTTTAAAAAATTATCGGCAGAGTTTTTGGGTACTTTTTGGTTGGTGTTTGGCGGATGTGGCAGTGCTGTTTTAGCCGCAGCGTTCCCACAACTGGGGATTGGTTTTGTGGGGGTATCTCTGGCTTTTGGTTTCACGGTAGTAACAATGGCTTATGCCGTAGGGCATATTTCTGGAGGGCACTTTAATCCGGCTGTTACATTAGGATTATTTGCTGGGGGACGCATTTCAGCAAAAGATGTTATTCCTTATATCATTGCTCAAGTGATTGGGGGAATTGCTGCCGCGGCCGTACTTTATCTTATTGCCAGCGGTAAAAGTGGTTTTGATGCAACGGCAAGTGGTTTCGCATCCAACGGTTATGGTGAACATTCACCCGGCGGTTTTTCATTACAGGCTGCCATTATCATTGAACTGGTATTAACCGCATTTTTCCTGATTGTGATCCTCGGAACAACCGATAAAAATGCATCAGTAGGGTTTGCGCCACTGGCCATTGGTTTGGCATTGACACTTATCCATTTAATCAGTATCCCTGTGACAAATACGTCGGTTAACCCGGCAAGAAGTACGGCAGTTGCTATTTTTCAAGGCACATGGGCGTTGAATCAACTTTGGCTGTTCTGGCTGATCCCATTAATTGGTGGTGCTATCGGTGGCTTGATATACCGTACGTTATTACAGAAAGATTGATATCTTATCATTTTGAACAGCCATGCTATTGCGTGGCTTTTTATCATATTTATGGTAAATTTTTCTACAGATTACGTTTTTAAAAAAGGAAAAATGATGGAGCAAAATATAACGTGGGAACAAGGTGAATACTGGGTTACCACGGATAAAACAAAATTTGATATTCATTTTGTTCATAATAATCTTACCCAATTATATTGGGCGCGTGGGATTACGTTTGAGAAAGTCAGAACAGGGATAGAGCATAGCTTATGTTTTGCCTTGTTCCATTGCGATAAAGAAATTGGTTTCGCGCGATTAATTACAGATTTTTCAACGTTTGCTTATCTTTGTGATGTCTTTATTGTGCCGGACTATCAGAAGAGAGGGTTGGGGCGTTGGTTGATGGAATGTGTTTTACAGCATCCGATTATTTCTCATGTGAAACGGGTCATGTTGGTGACCTCTTCGGCGGGAGGGCTTTATGAAAAATTTGGTTTTGAGCCTGTCAGGGTGCAGGATTTTGTTTGGACGTTAGAGAAAACGAAAGCGTCTGAGTAAATGAAAAGGCAATTTATGGTCGATCGGTATCCTGTGAACCCACTCAAAAGTGGGTGGATCATAAAAATGAAGATTTTTATCAGATCCGCGTTGACTTCTTGCAGAACCAAAAGTTGAGATATCACTTTTGCAGCCAGTTAATAATTAATTTCCTTAGTGATAGTAATGTAATGTGATTTAAGGAGTTTATTCTTTATAGTGGGGATTATTGCATTATTTTCTTCTGGTAATTCAGGAGATTCGCTATCTATCATTTCTATTCTCATGTAATAAACAATATTAATGGTATAAATAATATAGCTCTTAAAAACGTTTTTATGTTGAAAAAATGTATTTAAAGAGTATTAGATTTAATTTATGTCATAAAATCAAAAAAATTGAATTAATTTATTAAATTTTTTAGTTATTTTAGATGTTTGTGATGTTATATATTTATCGACAGAATTCTTATGAAGATATAACACGTGTAATAAAATAAGATATATGCAATATATATTGTTATTTGTGTAATATACGTGACGTTGTTGTGTGTCTTATGTTAAATATTTGATGGTATATATTGTGGTGAATTAATATGTGATTTTATTATCTGTTTTATCAAGAGCTTATCACGATTGGCTTCTTATGCCAGATGAATGGCTTGAAAAATTAATAGGCTATTAAAGATGTAAAGTTAAGACCCTCAATATGTTCAGTTTAATTTATATATTAGGTTGGTTATACCTTATATTTTTTGATATTTCCTTTTTTCTATGTGGGATTTTTATTGAATTATATATTAAGAGTGTAACAGTGAACATTTGATTTATGGAGTCTTTACAATCTGCAAATAGGCATTGTTGGTAATGAAGTGAGTGTAATAAATTAGGAAAAAATATGGAACATATTGACATAGAAAAGGTGTCGGGCAAAATTTTACATGAATTGTTGCAATATAGACGCCGTTTCTCAGAATCTGAACATACGATTGAATATGAAGAACAAAAAGTCTCTGAAGTTCAGCTGCCACGCATTCGTGCGTTTGTTGAACAGGGCAAAGCTGTTGAATGTATTCTTCCTGCATTTCCGACAAAATCGCCGAACCCCCGTAAAGTACTGGGTACAATGCCTGATATGGCAGAAAAATTATCACTGATTTTTCTGAATTCTCTGTGTCAGCGCATTCAACTTTATTATCCACCAGGTGCAAATATTGTTATTTGTTCTGATGGACATGTATTCAGTGATCTTATCCACGTCGACGATGAAACCATTACCCATTATCAATTGGAGATTGAAAAGTTGCTGCATGAACTGGGCGCAACCAATCTTTCAGTTTTTAATCTCGGCAACGTTGAATCACTCACCCAATATACCAGCAATTATGATCAACTGCGTGAGCTGCTGGTGAATGGTTATGCTTCTTCGACGGAAGAAATTAAGGCCACGCTTAAAGAGAGTGAAGAAGGGCTTCAGCTCTATCGGGCGATTACTCGTTTTCTCTATGAAGATAGTCTGTTGCCGGGATATGACGGTTCGAAAACAGCCTTGCAGAAAGATGCGCGTCAACGAGCGGTTGGCGTTATCCAGCGTAGTTGGGCTTGGGGAAATCTGCTGGCTGAACAGTTTCCACTGGCTATTCGCCTTTCTATCCATCCGCAGCCCGTTGACAGTATTAAAATCGGTATTCATATGATGCCTACCCGGGATGATTGGCTCACGCCGTGGCATGGTGTCGCAGCCAATATTAACGGTCAATTTGTGCTGATGAAAAGTGATGAAGTGAAAAAGATGCAGGGGAAATTGGTCGAGATCCGTGGTGTCCCCAGCCATTACATGATTGAAGCCGTATCTGAGCAAAATCAGCAGACAGAACCGCTGGTTGCCGCTTTGCAGGAACAGTAATAAAGGTTATCTGAGAGTTATTCGCCGTTATACCGCATTTTTGAGAGAGGGCATTATGAGCATAGATGAACTGGATTGTCGCATTGAACCGATCATGCCTTTTGGACTACTGATTACGCCCAATGCCCCTCAGCAGGACATCACTACGTTGTCTATTGATACCCTGCGCGAGCTGGCACGTACCCACAAACTGGTTGTATTACGTGGTTTTTCTTCTGGTTTTACGGATCCGGAAAAGTTGACGGAATACACTGGCCGTTGGGGAGAAATAATGATGTGGCCGTTTGGCGCCATATTGGATGTTATGGAGCGTCCTGATCCTTCTGATCATGTTCTGGACAGCACCCATGTGCCACTACATTGGGATGGGATGTATAAGCCGACAATTCCGGAGTTTCAGATATTTCACTGCGTTTCTGCGCCTGAGGCAAGTCAAGGAGGGCGAACCACGTTTGTTGATACTGAGCAATTGATTGCCGATGCGAGTGATGATGAACGCCATGAATGGAAAAACACCACGATAACTTACCGTACAAGCAGAGTGACGCATTATGGTGGAGAGGTGGTTTCACCGCTGATTTGTCTTCATCCTGATGGTAAAAAATGGGTGATGCGTTACAACGAACCCATGACAGGAAAAGACGATAAATATGCTGACCATCATTTATTGACGATCCATGGGCTGTCAATTGAACAGCAAAAAGAATTTGAAAAAAATCTGTTTAACAGATTGTATGACTCACGTTATTTCTATGCTCATCAATGGCAGTCAGGTGATTTAGTCATTAGTGATAATTTTACTTTGCTGCATGGTAGGGAAGCGTTTATTACTCATTCTCCCCGACATCTCCAGCGGGTGCATGTTCATGGAACACCAGTTTGTGAGAATCTCAGTTTCCGAACTATTTCCAATTCAGATTCTGGTGTAGCTGAAGTTGAGTTGAAGGAGGTTTAATTAATGGCTCGTATTGTTTTGGCTGCGATTGCAACTCCAGGCCATGTTTTTCCCATTTGTTCCATTGCCAGGCATTTGATAGAGCAGGGGCACGAAGCGACAATATTCACTGGCTCTATTTTTCGGCAGCAGGCAGAAGCGTTAGGGGCAAGCTTCGTCGCCTTCGATCAGCAGGTTGATGTTGATTACCGTAATCTGGAAGAGAAATTTCCTGAGAGAGGGCAGCATCCTCCCGGAAATCATCAGATGACACATGCCCTTAAGCAATTTTTTGCTGGCCCTATACCTGTGCTGTACCGTCAGTTGGAGCAGTTGGTTAAAGGCGCTGATTTACTGATTGTGGACAATACGTTCTATGCGGTACTCCCACTGCTACAGAAACCTGCCCATGATCGTATTCCTATTATTGCGATTGGGGTGACACCGTTGTCATGGTCGACTCGGGATACCATCTTCTGGGGGCCGCGTATTCCTCCTGAATTATTGCCTGCTGATTTGATGCGTGAGCAATTGGTGGATGAGGAAACGGCTCAGTTGATTGGACAGGTACGGGATGCATTCAACACCGCTCTGTTGGAAGTAGCATCTCCTCCTCTGACACAAGATCATAATGATGTCGTTATCAGTCGAGCTGATCGTTTCCTGCAATTGGCGACCAAATCGTTTGAATTTCCTCGTGATGATTTACCGGAAACGGTGGATTTTATCGGCGCGCTGGGTGTTGAAGTACAGGATGACAAAACCCAGTTGGAGTGGTCAGATGAAAGTCTGCCGCTTGTCTTAGTCACACAGGGAACGCTGGCGAATGTTGATTTCAGCCAGTTACTATTACCTACCTTGCGTGCATTGGCGACGTTGCCAGTACGTGTGCTGGCAATTACGGCAGGAAGGCCAGTCGAAATGTTGGGTGAAGAGATCCCTGACAATGCCAGGGTGGTGGAATACCTTAACTTTGAACACTGGCTTCCTCGTTCAGCAATTTTCATTACCAATGGTGGGTATGGTTCTCTTAATGCGGCCATTCGTCACGGTGTGCCGCTGGTGGTTGCTGGTACAGGAGATGGTAAGCTGGAAGCTGTTGCCCGTGTTATCTGGTCACGATGCGGTATTAGTCTGAATACAGATACACCGAGTGAAAAACAGTTATATCAAGCGGTGACCCGGATACTTTCTTCTCCTGAATGGCATTATCAGTCACAGAGAATTAAGGCAGATTATGATGCTCATAATGCTTTGGAATTGATCACTCGTCATGTTAATGAATTGATTGCTGAATCAGTTTGAGTCATTAATCGAAGATAGTATATATAATCGGTTAAACCGCCACGAATATCTCCATTTCTAAGTGGAAAATATTAAGTGGCGGTTTATTTTTTAGTTGAAAAATTTAATTAAAGATATTAATGCTGAGAAGTGTCAGGCTTTTTCCCGTACACCTTCAACGGAAATAACCAATTCAACTTCCTGAGATTTTGGCCCTAAATTAGCCTTAATATCAAAATCCTTCAATTTAATTTTACCATTAGCTTCAAAACCCGTACGGTATCCACCCCAAGGATCTTTACCTTCTCCCATTAATTTGGCATTCAGCGTCACAGGTTTGGTGACACCATTTAATGTTAGATCACCGATAACTGTGTATTTTTCTCCCTCTTGGCTGATCTTAGTTGAAGTAAATTTGGCTTCTGGATATTTTTCCGTGTTTAAAAAATTAGGCTTGCGCAGGTGTTTATCGCGCTCGGCATGGTTGGTATCTACGCTATTTGTCTTAATAACGACATTAACTTTGTTCGTTTCTGGATTTTGCGGATCGAAAGCAAAATCCCCGTCAAATTTTCTGAAATTACCGTAAAGCCAGCTCATACCCAAATGTTGGATACGAAATTCAATAAAGGCGTGTTGGCCAATCGTATCGATTTTATAGTTAGCGGCTATTGCAGAGCCTGTACTCATTAATAAAGCGCCTGCGCTCAGGCCAATTAACATCTTTTTTAACATATTGATTCTCCAGAGGTTATTTTTAGTCAGGGTTGAAGCCAAATATTCTTTTTAAGGTACTATCGCGGTCAATAAAATGATGCTTCAATGCAGCAAGTGTGTGCAGCAGGGAGAGCACCACAACAACCCAAGCGAGATAAAGGTGGATAATGCCAGCGGTATCTGCCTGTATGCCCTGTTCTGATAGCGTGGCGGGGATATTAAACCATCCAAAAACGCTGATAGGTTGCCCGTCAGCCGTAGAAATAAGATATCCGCTGCCTAAAATGCCAAACAGAGCCAGATATAGCGTGAAATGAGCCAGTTTGGAACTGATTCGCGTCAAATAGCTGTAACTTGTCAGAGGTTTTGGTGGCGGAGAAATAAACCGCCAGATAAGACGAATAACCATGACAAAAAAAATTAAACTCCCAATACTTTTATGGAGTTCTGGTGCCTGATGATACCAAGTATCGTAATAGCTTAATGTCACCATCCATAACCCAAGTGCAAACATACCGTAAACAGCGAGTGCAACTAACCAATGGATGAAAACAGAAACATGACCAAAGCGCGTGGACGTATTTTTTAAAAGCATACCGTTTCCTTATTCTTGATCACTGAAAATTCTCTGTGAACATAAGTGAGAAAGTTTAGGTATTATAGTATATTAAAACGCTACTTTATTTTTACGAATTTTCGATAAATAATTTGTTTAAGAATGTCAAATTATATCACTTGGATTCACATATTAAGCGCAACACCGTAATGGACGAAGTAAATGAGAGGGTATTCCTTTAAATAACTCATTCGGTGTTTTGTAATCTCGTGTTTTACGAGGACGATTATTTAATCGGTTTGCCACAAGGTTAATCTCCCGCTCTGACACCTTATTAAAATCAGTTCCTTTTGGGAAGTCATCTCTGATTAATCCATTCGTGTTCTCATTTATCCCTCTTTCCCAGGGGGAATACGGGTGAGCAAAATAAATTTTTGTCTCTAAATTTTTACTGATCAGTTCGTGTTCGGCAAATTCGAGGCCGTTATCAAAGGTCATTGTTTTAATTTTATGTTTTATCAGTGATAAATGTCTTGTTGCCGCTTTTGCGACCCCTTCTGCTGTTTTATTTTCAAGTTTAATTATAATAGTAAATAACGATTTTCGTTCAACTAATGTCAATAATGCACTTTTATGATTTTTACCCACGATAGTATCTCCTTCCCAATCACCAATACGCTGCTTTTTATCAACAAGTTTGGGGCGCTTATCAATACTGACTCTGTTTTTAATTTTTCCTCTGCGCTCATAACTTCCATAGCGTTTACGATACGGTTTTTTCGCAATCCTAAGATGTTGCCATAAATTACCATCATTAAGTTTATCCTTATAAATCAATCGATAAACTGTTTCATGATGCAAAGATATTATATTTTCCCTTTTGAGATAACCGACTGTTTGTTCAGGACTTAAATCTTGCCAAATTAACTGTTTGATCCACATTTCTATCTCTGGTTTCACTTTTACTGCTTTTGTAGCACACTGTCGGCGCGCTACGGCCTTAAGCTGAGCTTGTTCAGGCGTATATTTCTTTGCCTCCCGATTTCGTCTCAATTCCCGGCTAATCGTTGATGGGTTTCGATTGAGTGACTTTGAAATCTCCCGTTGTGAAAAACCGGCTTCTTTCAGGCTGAAAATCTGATATCTTTCTGTTTCGGTCAGTTGTTTATAGGCCATAGCGCATTTTCCTTTGGCAAGAAAGATGCCTACTATAGCAACTGACCGCCTTTCTTAGAAATTGCACTTATTATGCGAATCCAAGTCAATAATATAATCATATTATGATCCTGATGATGAAATAAAAAGCATTTAATTCATTTGTTGATTGTGATTTAATGTTAGGTTATTAATATTCATGATAATTATGTGTATATTTAAAATTGATATTATTTAGTTGTATTTTTTCTATATTTATTTTTGTTTTAAAAGCATTAATTAAGTGAATAATAATTAATGTGTAAATTTAAATTTATTCACTTATCCATAAAGTGACAGTTATTTTTTATTATAGAATATGTTCAATTATAGGAATGACTTATTGCTAAATATATTTTTAGTGTGAACATTATCACTCTATGAAATAATTTTTTGAAAAACAGATGGGTGATTATTATTTAAATTGGCAAAAATAAAAAGCGTTTTCCTGTATGCCATTGTTTACTCTTATGGCAAGAGATTGTAATGTTTTCGCGTAGTCACACTCTTTGATCACTATAGCGGGAAATACGATGTACACATTGTGGATAGCCAATAAAAATTATTCTTCTTGGTCACTGCGTCCGTGGATTTTGCTGAAGGCGCTGGAGATCCCATTTAACGAGCAGCTTAGTTATTTTGAAGATAATAAAAGTAGTTATGAAAAATTCAAAGCATTCTCACCCACTGGGCTTGTTCCTTGTCTGGTAGAGGGTGAAATTACCGTTTGGGATTCACTGGCTATTGCTGAATACCTTGCAGAACACCATACACAGGTTTGGCCACAAGATCGCATCGCCAGAGCGTGGGCAAGAAGTGCTTCGGCAGAAATGCACTCTGGTTTTGCCACATTGCGCCAAACTTGCGCGATGAATTGTTCAAAACAGTTTGAATTGGAGGAAATTTCCCCTGAGTTACAGTGTGATATTGACCGCCTTGATGCTCTTTGGTCAGACGGGTTAACGAAATTTGGCGGTGAATGGCTGGCTGGGAGTACATTCACTGCGGTTGATGCGTTTTTCGCTCCAGTGGCTTTCCGTGCTCAGACCTATGGGCTGAAATTTTCTGCTGTCAGTCAGGCATGGGTTGATCGAATGCTTAAGCATCCGGCAATGGTGGAATGGGCTGAGGCGGCAGCAAAAGAGCCTGAAATGAAGCATTAATTATTGATGTTATTTTATAAAAAAAGCTCCGTATTGATACGGAGCGGAAATGGGAAAAAGTAGCTGTAAAAATGTTAATAGGTAGTACAGGTACATAGTAATCCTATGCAATTAAACGCGGAATAAACAAAAGAGTTATAGTGCGGAGGAGGTTCAGTGAGAGGGAGTAACAAATGACTTCCGCTGGAGAGAATACCTAGTATGGCCTATCGATAATGAATCTTTGTCAAACAGGCCATACCAAATATCAGTTTTTGTCATTGGGAGACACCTTATATTTTTTATTGGCTGTGGCCTGATGAGAAACGACATCCCGGATCATCTCCAGCGAGGCAGAGTTCTCAATTAATGCAATATCGTTCGGCTCCCGTCCTTCACAAATCGCCTGCATGGTGCGGCGCAGCATTTTCCCTGAGCGGGTTTTGGGAAGCTGGGTAACAAAATAGACCCGTGCCGGACGCCCGACACTGCCGAGCTGCTTATCGACCAAATCCATCAATGCTTTTTCCAGCGCTGCGAAATGGTCAGCACTCTGGATTTTCCGCCCTTCCTTAAGTACCGCAAAGGCAACCGCGGCTTGTCCTTTTACTTCATCTTTGATGCCAATCACGGCTACTTCTGCCACGTCTTCATGGCTGGTAATGCACTCTTCGATTTCTCGTGTTCCTAAGCGATGCCCTGAGATATTAATCACATCATCCGAACGCCCCAGAATAAAATAGTAACCGTCGCTGTCACGGATGCCCCAGTCGAACGTAGAATAAATCTGCTGGGCAAAATGCTTCCAGTAAGTATTTATAAAACGCGTATCATCACCATAAACGGTCTGAATACAACCGGGAGGCAGGGGGCCTTTGGCGACCAACATCCCTTTTTCATTATCGCCACATTCCTGACCAGTTAGTTCGTTGATCAGTTTGACGTTGAAGCCGTACATTGGAAAACCGGGGCTGCCAAAACGACTCGGCCGGTCATCCAATCCACGCGCAATCGCCATAATCGGCCAGCCGGTTTCGGTCTGCCAATAATTATCAATGACCGGAACGTTGATGATTTCCGCAACCCAGCGGGCGGTATGTTCATCAAGCGGCTCACCGGCCAAATATAATGCCTCAAGTGATGAAATATCGTATTTTGCAATACAATCTGTGGGATATTTTTTCAGAACACGGATTGCAGTTGGCGCAGAAAACATTCTGTTAACCCGATGTTTTTCCACGATCTGCCACCAAATACTCGCATCAGGGCGGGTCGGCAGCCCTTCATACATGATGGTTGCCATGCCAGCGATAAGTGGGGCATAGACAATGTAAGAGTGGCCAACCACCCAGCCGATATCCGATGTGCAAAAGAAAACGCCGCCTGGTTTGCCGCCAAAAATGGTATCCATCGAGGTCGCCAGTGCTACTGCATAGCCGCCGACATCACGTTGTACGCCTTTGGGCGTGCCCGTTGTGCCCGATGTATATAGCACACAGGAGGTTTCATTGGATTCCATCCATGTGACAGGAATATCTGCATCAAGGTGTATTTGCCGCAGGCTGGCGAAATCGATATCCCGTCCTTCCAGCCAATTTATTGCGGCCAGACCGCGGTTCACCATCAAGACATGGCGTGGTGTGTGCTGTGCCAGTTCAATCGCTTCATCCAGCAGGGGTTTATAGGGAATAATCTTGCCCCCCCGCGATCCCGCGTCCGCAGAGACGACCAGCACCGGCTCTGCGTTATCCAGTCGTGTGGCGAGACTGTGGGAAGCAAAGCCGCCAAACACGACGGAATGAATCGCCCCGATACGGGCGCAGGCGAGCAGGACGAACAGCGCTTCTGCGACCATTGGCATATAAACCACCACGCGATCACCTTTTTTTACTCCCAGTGAGAGCATCATGGCCGCGGCTCGGTTGACTTCCTGATATAATTCTTGATAGGTGAAAACTTCTTCACTATTGGTTTCGGTTGAAATGGCAATCAGTGCCTTGGCATCGGGTTGGGTTTCCAGCCAGCGATCCAGTGCGTTGTAGCATAGATTGGTTTTCCCACCGCTGAACCAGCGGGCAAAAGGCGGGTTATTGTAATCCAATACCTGTGCAAAAGGATGCTGCCAGTGTATTCGTCGGGCCTGTTCTGCCCAAAAGGCATTGGGATCATCAATCGAATACTGATAAAAATCTTGGAATGACATAATCTCTCCTGGCGCTATGCAGATGAGAAGCGGTTCTTGCAGGCAGAACCGCCGATAGCTTCGTCGATTAGATAACGTATAAATCGAGATATTCGTTTACGGGCATGTTTTCCAATAAAGTGCGGTCAAGCGAAACCGACAGGATTTTTCGTTGCTGGGTGTCCGGAAATTGCCGTGCCAGATTGGTACTGAATTTTTTCAGTAGCAATGGGATGCCATCTTTGCGGCGGCGCGCATGTCCAATCGGGAACTCGACTTTCACTTCATCAAGCCGGCTGCCATCGTTAAATGTTATGGTCAGGGCGTTGGCAATCGAACGTTTCTCAGGGGTATGGTAATCACGGGTGAAATCGGGATCTTCGACACATATCATCTTTTCCCGCAAAACATCAATGCGTGGATCGGCAGCCACATTATCCTCATAATCGGCCGCCGTCAGACGACCTAACAATAATGGAATGGCGACCATGTATTGTATACAGTGATCTCTGTCCGCCGGATTATTCAATGAACCCTGTTTATCAATAATCCGGATACAGGCTTCGTGGGTACGGATAGTGATTCGGGCAATGTCTTCGACCTGCTTACCTGCTGCTTTCAATTGCTGATGCAGAGTCATGGCCGCTTCTACCGCCGTTTGTGAGTGGAATTCGGCAGGAAAAGCGATTTTGAACAGCACGTTTTCCATCACATACGTGCCATAGGGACGTTGGAATTTGAACGGTTGCCCATTGAACAGGACATCATAAAATCCCCACGTTTTTGCCGTTAATACTGAGGGATATCCCATCTCGCCTTTTTGCGCCATCAGCGCCAGTCGCACGGCACGAGAAGTGGCATCACCGGCAGCCCAGGATTTGCGGGAACCCGTGTTAGGGGCATGGCGGTAGGTTCTCAGGGATTGTCCGTCCACCCAAGCAAGCGAAACGGCACTCAGTATTTCTTCACGCGCTAAACCTAACATCTGGGCAACCACCGCTGTTGAAGCGACTTTAACCAACACCACGTGATCCAGTCCGACTTTATTGAACGCATTTTCCAATGCCAGACAGCCCTGAATTTCATGGGCTTTAATCATGCCGGTCAGCACATCTTTTATGGTCAGGGGCTGTTTTCCATTGGCAACCGCTGTTCGGGACAGCCAGTCGGCGATGGCAAGAATACCCCCAAGGTTGTCCGATGGATGCCCCCATTCTGCCGCCAGCCAGGTATCGTTGAAATCCAGCCAACGGATCAGGGTGCCAATATTAAAGGCGGCCTGAACCGGATCGAGTTGGAACTGAGTTCCCGGTACGCGCACACCATTCGGAACCACGGTACCCGGTACAATCGGCCCCAATAATTTTTTGCAGGCAGGATATTCCAGTGCTTCCAGCCCACAGCCCAGTGTATCCAAAAAACAGTAATGGGCAGTTTCGTAGGCAACGGGGGATGTTATGGTGTCGTCCATGACATAATCCACAATATCCACAATCACCTGATCGTAATCAGGGCGGTTGTTGACAACAGAGGTAGACATAATCAATCCTTCTCAATAATCGAATAAAACATGAATACAAAAAACACCGCATAAAATAGTGCTACTTGCGTTGGTCGATTGGCGTAAACGGCAGGTTTTCAGGGCCGGTATAGTTGGCTGAAGGGCGGATAATTTTGTTATCTATGCGTTGTTCAATAATGTGAGCGGCCCAACCCGCCGTACGGGCAATCACAAACAGTGGGGTAAACATGGCGGTAGGAACCCCCATCATGTGATAAGACACCGCCGAGAACCAATCAAGGTTCGGGAACATTTTTTTGTTATCCCGCATTACAGACTCAATGCGATCTGCAATATCAAACATCTGAGTGGTGCCGGCTTCCTTGGAAAGATGCAGGGAAATCTCTTTAATCACCTTATGGCGCGGATCGGAGACGGTATAAACCGGATGACCAAAGCCAATAATGACTTCTTTTCTTTCCAGCCGGGTAAGGATATCGGCTTCGGCTTTGTCGGGAGAGTCATAACGCTGCTGAATTTCGAATGAAACTTCATTGGCACCGCCATGTTTTGACCCGCGCAGGGCGCCAATTCCACCGATAATAGCGGAGTACGTATCTGATCCTGTGCCGGCAATCACGCGACTGGTAAATGTCGAAGCATTAAATTCATGTTCAGCATACAGAACCAAAGAGGCATGCATCGCCTTTTCCCATGAATCACGCGGTTTTTGTCCATGTAAAAGATGCAGAAAATGCCCGCCGATGGAATCATCATCAGTTTCAACATCAATCCGGCGTCCGTTATGGCTGTAGTGATACCAATAAAGCAGGATAGAGCCGAGGGATGCCAGCAAACGATCGGCGATATCACGGGCGCCGGTAAGATTATGATCTTCTTTTTCCGGTAGAGTACAACCAAAGACAGAAACGCCCGTACGCATTACATCCATCGGATGGGCGACCGCAGGCAAAGCTTCCAATGCGGCTTTGACGCTGCTTGGCAGGCCACGCAAGGCTTTCAGTTTGGTTTTGTAAGCGGCCAGCTCTGCGCGGGAAGGGAGCCTTTCATGGATGAGTAGATAAGCAATTTCTTCGAATTCACAATACGTGGCTAAATCGAGAATATCATAGCCACGGTAATGTAAATCGCTGCCGTTTTTGCCAACAGTACAGAGCGCCGTATTACCGGCAGTCACGCCGGACAAGGCAACGGATTTTTTCGGTTTAAATGTTGCCGCTTCAGGAGATCCAGTCATCGTATTCTGTTTACTCATGAGTATCACCTCTGGTTTTTCTGGGAAAACAGGGCATCCAATTTCTGCTCAAAATCGTAATAATTAATGCTTTCATAAAGCTCATTACGGGTTTGCATCAGATCGATCACGTTTTTCTGTGTGCCGTCACGGCGGAGTGTGGTGTAGACCTGCTCTGCCGCTCGATTCATCGCCCGAAATGCAGAGAGCGGGTAAAGTGCGATAGCGACGTCTACACTAGCTAATTCTTCGGTCGTAAAGAGTGGGGTGGCACCAAACTCGGTGATATTGGCCAGTATGGGAACCTGCGTTCTTGCGGCAAATACCTGATACATTTGCAGTTCTGTTATCGCCTCAGGAAACAGCATATCTGCACCGGCTGCAATATAAGCTTCGGCTCTGTCAAGAGCGGATTCCAACCCTTCCACGGCCAGCGCATCTGTGCGCGCCATAATCACAAAATGCTCATCGGTGCGGGCATCAACGGCAGCTTTGATACGATCGACCATCTCCTCTTTGGAGACAATTTCTTTATTTGGACGATGCCCACAACGTTTGGCACCTACCTGATCTTCAATATGGAGACCCGCAGCCCCTGCCTTAATAATAGAACAAACGGTGCGGGCGACATTGAATGCAGAAGAACCAAAACCAATATCGGCATCTACCAGTAGCGGTAAATCGCATACATCGGTGATACGCCGGATATCGGTCAGCACATCATCCAGCGTCGAAATGCCCAGATCCGGCAGACCTAACGAACCTGCTGAAACACCGCCACCAGAAAGATAAATGGCTTTGTAGCCCGCTCGTTTCGCCAGCAAAGCATGGTTTGCATTGATAGTTCCGACCACCTGTAACGGAGATTCGGCCTCTATTGCCCGGCGAAAAGCCAGACCAGCAGAAGAAAATGCCATATATAACTCCATTGTTACTAAAATGAAACTAATTCGTATTGAATTGTTATTTGAGCAAAATTTGTGCCAATGATTGAGAAACAGGGTGCGTATCGGAGATGTGCAATAGGGGGTGTTGATATTTTTTATTTTAAATTAATGAAATAGCGCCATTTATGCGTGTTGCATGATAATTGTACATCTATTGAGCATAATGTATACTTGTTTCATATTGAATCAATAATGTTTCATTTTTGTTTCAAGTCTGAAAAATGAAACATTATGGTGGCTTATCAAAAATCGAAAAGAGCAGGAAGGGGGGAACAAATGGCGTCAGGATATACAGGGGAGCGTGATAACAACAAACCGGTGATCTGGACAGTATCGGTTTCCCGGCTTTTTGACCTTTTTCGTGACATCACGCCGGAATTTGATCATCAGGCTGATATCACACCGATTAATCTTGGTTTTGAACAGGCGGTTCAGCATATTCGTAAACGTCTGGAAACAGAGCACTGTGATGCCGTGATTTGTGCCGGCTCGAATGGCGCCTATCTAAAAAGTCGTTTATCCGTACCAGTGATTATCGCCAAATCCAGTGGTTTTGATTTCATGCAGGCACTGGCACGAGCGAGGCAAATCAGCGCCCGGATTGGCGTCATCACTTATCAGAATACCCTGCCAGCATTGGAAGAATTTCAGCAGCGTTTCAACTTGCGGATTGAACAGCGCAGCTATGTGACGGAAGAAGATGCCAGAACGCAGGTTAATGCGCTGAAAGCCATCGGTATCAAGGTCATTGTGGGGGCAGGGCTGATTACCGATCTGGCTTATGAAGCCGAGCTGGTGGGGGTGTTTCTCTATTCTGCCGACACTATCCGGCAGGCATTTCATGATGCGTTGGAAATGGCCAGAATGACTAAGCTCAATCTGGGGGGGAGTTCGCCTTATCCTACGGAGGATAAGTTGCGCATTCGTCATACGCTTAACGATATTATAGGTGATTCTGCTGTGGTAGAGCATGTACGCAACACGATTATGCTGTATGCCCGCTCGACGGCCACAGTGTTGATTCAAGGGGAAAGTGGTACGGGAAAAGAGCTGGTGGCACAGGCGATTCATCATGAATACAGCCTGCGTTATGGGCAGTCTGTGGGTAAACATCCGCGTCCCTTTGTTGCGGTCAACTGTGGTGCCATTACCGAGTCATTACTGGAGGCAGAGCTGTTTGGCTATGAAGAAGGCGCTTTTACAGGCTCCCGACGAGGGGGACGGGCGGGTTTGTTTGAAATTGCGCACAGAGGAACGTTGTTTCTGGATGAAATAGGCGAAATGCCATTGCCACTGCAAACGCGGTTATTGAGAGTGCTGGAGGAGAAATCCGTCGTCAGGGTCGGGGGATATCGTCCGATTGCGGTTGATGTTCGGATCATTTGTGCCACTCATTGTGATTTAGATACGTGGGTGCGAGAAGGGCGTTTTCGGACAGATCTCTTCTACCGCTTGAGTGTGCTGAGAATTAATGTGCCAGCATTACGTGAAAGAGGGAGTGATATTGGGCTACTGGCCGTGGAGTATCTGCGGCGGGCATTTGCGGCGCTTAACTTGCCTGTTTCATCGTCAAAAATACGGGAACTTTCTGCTTGTCATGCAGCGCTGCAATCTTACCATTGGCCGGGTAATGTGCGGGAACTGCGTAATTTGATGGAGAGGATTGCACTATACTTAAGTGCCCATCCCGAACAGGCATTGACACCTGCTTTGATCTTATCGCTTTCACCTGAGCGGCAGATTGATATCAGTTCGGTGAAGAGCAACGCGAAAACTTTCGAGATTGAACCTCCTTCTTCAATGGCAGTTTCTTCCTCTGTCCATGATATTGTGGCGAGATTTGCGGGTAATCGACAGGCGGCGGCAGAATATCTGGGAATTAGCCGCACGACGTTATGGCGAAGGTTAAAGCAAGAACCGGAGAAAGATTAAATGGAAAAGCCCTATTGGGATAATTATCACCAATGTGACATTTTAAAATGCAACATATTCCTGTGGTATCCAACCTGTTTCGCCGGATTTTTTGTGAGCCAAAAACCGGTTTTGTGTTTAATATGTTGAACTTGGTGACTCTAGTATTATCTACGATCAAGTTCATAAGGTGATTTTAGTGTTATAAGCAGAAATTGGCTCAACACAATAAAACTCACAATACACATATTGAATACATGACCCGTAAACTCAGTGAGTAAACCAGATACCAGAATACACACTGAGCAATAATATCAACAGGATAATGTAAATGTTTGAAAGCATTTCGTATTAAACACATGAGCAGATCACAGAGTAAAAGACAGAATATTACCTGTCCTCACCTTATGTGACAGAACCACTCTCTCACCTTAATTTCAAGTGGTTGTCTTTTTTTCCGGTAATGGCAAAGGAATATTTTCTATGCCGTATCGTCCTGCAATTTCTGGACAGGTTACTGTTTGACCTATGTTTTCCACAAATGTTGTATTCAAATCAATAGGAGCATCAATTGCCTTACCACCTTCAAAAAACATTTGTTCCATTCCTGGAGGTGAAAGAATAATGAGCATTCGTGTATTTTTATCTGTTTCATTACGAAAACCGCGGATTTGCCCAACAGAAAAATTTAAAAAAGCGCCTTGCTTTCCATACATTGTTTCAGTCTGCGTATAAAAAACCATTTCACCTTCTAGTATGAAGAAAGCTTCTTCCTCTAATTTATGGAAATGAAATGGAGCACCTTTCCCTGGTTCAACAATGATTTCAACCAGACTGTAACGACTGTTGGTTTCTACACCAGTAGCTATAACTCGATAAAAATTACCTTCTGATAACAGCCATTGTCCTTCTTTTGCGTTTTTGTGAGAAAATTTGAGCAGCTCGCTGTGCATTTTATTTCACCTATATTCAAGTAATTAATATAATCATTTATTACTTGAATGTATCAGATAATTGCATAATGTAAAACCCTGAAACAGGCGCTGTGTGGATGTATGTCACCGAGGCAGGCTGCTGGACGCATGCCCGCCGCAAGTTTTTTAAACTCTACTCCGGCTCCAGAAGATCTAGCCAGCTCCGGACTAGTACTATAGCCGTAACCTCTTTGTAATCATCAGCTTATCCTGGCTCCGATAATGACATTGTTGTGCGGAGTATTGATGTCGCCGCCGCCAGTCTGACCAATGTAAAATCTGCTCGACGGTGTTTCCCGTTTTTTCCATCAATCTTGACAGCAGCTTACGCAGTTCCGCCATACTGAGGGCTACCAGCCCCGTCGGCGTTTTTTTTCTCCTGTATTCGCAAAACTGCCAGCACTGCATGGGCCAGAAGCGATAAGGTGATGTGCCGATACCAACTGTGCCATTGCCGCACTTCGTAATGATCCAGACCGCATTCTCCCTTCGTTTCCTCAAAACCCCATTCAATTTCCCAGCGGCAACCTGCCACCTGAGCCAGGGTTTTCAGAGCCGCCTGGTCTCTGCGCGCATACACGATATAGTAAGCCCGTGCCTGTTTTTCATCCCGGCTGCGACGAACCCGCAGATAATGGCCATATTCCCGTTCTTTCTCACTGAGTTGTAAACGCCAGAGCGGTACCCGAACCCAGTCATACTGACGTTCGCCTTTCGCTCCCCACCCCGCCGAATGGGTTTCCCATCGCTGAGGTGTCAGATTGTCTACCATCTTGTCCGCTCTGACAAAAGTTGGCCCTTGCCACCACAACGGTTCATTTTTGGGGATCGCCAGCACAAACGGTTGATATCGGGATTCCAGCCAGCAGCGCAGGCGGCGATCCTGACCATAAACGGCATCTGCCGGGCGAGTTGGGGTTTAGTGGCAAAGGGGACGGCGTCAGGAATGCCGGCAGCTTCACAGCGGGGCCGGTCATCCGTCCATTGTCTGGGCAGGTATAACGCCCGGTCAATAAAGGCATGACCGCCCTGACCGGCATAACAGAGAAAGACGCCTGTTTGACTGTTTTCGACGCGACCGGCGGTGCCACTGTATTGACGTTGCACACCGGCAGAATGCGTGCCTTTTTTGATAAAGCCGGTTTCATCCACAATGAGCACCCCGTGTTCATCCCCCAAATGCTCTGTGACATAGTCGCGCAAAATATCGCGGGCGATATCAACATCCCAGTGGGCGCGCTCCAGCAGATGCTGAACCCCGTTCGCCTATCCATTCCGCCAGTTGCCAGCCATTTTTACGCTCAACGTCACTGAGCAGTCCCCGGAGATAAGCGAGGCTGCGTTGCTGTGGGCCGGGATGGTGAAACAACGGAGCCAGACGGGTATGGAGTGAGAGCAGTTCCTGTTCCCAAGCGTGAGTCGGTAAGTGCATTGAACACCTCCCCGTATTTCAGGAAAAAATGTCAGGCGTTATCATGCCACAATGGGGCGTACGGCTGTAGTACTAGATGCTGTCGTCATGATATGCATAAACAGATACAAGCTAATAATGATGCCAACCGACGCGTGCGCAAGTGAGCTAGAAAACACAATGGATAATCCATTTTACTTTCTTCATCCAAAGCTGAAGGCACAAGCAGAAAATAAAGTTGAGAATTTTGCTCAAGCTGTGGAAGAAGCAAGGCAAGCCAGTAAAAACAATAGATTATCAATATCTTCCTATGTACCCGGCCTTCAGGGAATATCAAGTTTGTCACAGTATTCATTCAACTATGTGTATGAAAAGATGGCACTGGGAAATACGACGCTATTTTTGGATGTATACCAGCTTCATGCTTTCTACAAGCAACGTGGATTGGAAGACCTCAAAACTTGCCTAAATTTACGCCAAGATATCTACGGTAATAGCCAATTTCCAATATTGTGGCCAATAGGACAAAATAATTTGAAGTTTGGCCTTCCCTATGACGATATTCTACTCGCTTTTGAGGCGATAGAAGCAGGAAATATTGCTCAAGGTGTTGTACATCTCGCCTATCACGAGCAAATCAATATATTGCAAACCACAATGTACAGTGACGAGCAATTAATAGTGTTCTTGTGGGGTAACCAATTCTCCTATGTCACAGGCTTTTTACCTGATAATGTGGCACAACCTGTTGAGTTAACGTTGGCTAGTCAATGCCAATTCATTGATAATAAAAGAACTATAAAATTTAGCGATGAGGTAGCTAATCTCGCCGATGTAGATCAGCGTATGCCTTTCGTACTTAAGGCAGCAGATCGTTTTGATTAACTTCTACGCGGTAGTAAACGATCTGTGATCGATGAGTCTCTACAAGATATTGCCTCATGGGGAGGTGTAAAATGAGTCTCTTACAGCGTATAGATTGGCGACACGGTAGTCTAATCTTAGTGTTGTTTGTCATTCTAGGATCGGCTGGTATCTATCTCTATCATTTCTTCTACTCCAGTGAACCTGAGATAGCCTTGGTGATTGGTGAACCTTACGAGGCTATGCGACAACGCTCTAGTGCCGCTATTGATCCCGACCTTTCTGGCAAAATTTGGTACAATATCCCAAAAACGGATGCGCGTTTACGCTTTACTGACCCACAATATGGATTTGTTACACCAACCGCTCGGTTTTTTACTGTTTCATACAATAAAGGAATAGTTGAGAGTGTACGTATGTCTCCACAAATCGAGCCGTTACTTTACGATGATACAATTAAGATAGTGTTGAATTTACAAAACCAGTGGCGCAAATCGGGTTGGGTACTTACTCAAGCTAGGGGATTTCCTGCTTTAGCGGATACACCAGAATGGCATGATACTCTTCGCCGTAGGAAAAACGGTGCTGGAACGACCTATTGGCAAGCTGGAGATAAGTATCAAATCATGCTGAATTTAAGGCGTTTCAAAGATGATCGACATCCTAACGAAGAACGATATTTGATAACGTTGGCAATTGCCAAGCCGTGGGTAGATTTTAATCCTTAAATTTGTCTCTACAATTTAGAGAAAACCGCAGTAAATTCCTTGCCCTATGGGGGCAAGGGATATAAGGCAAATTTTGATGAGATGCTACATGATAGCAACCGAATGTAGAATGAGCTTGTTACAACGTATAGGTCAGTGGCGTAGTGGTCTAATCTTGGCGATATTAATCATTCTAGGTCTGGTCACCATTTATCTCTACCAAGTCTTTTATTCTCGTGAACCAGAGATAGCCTTGGTGATTGGCGAACCTTACGAGGCGATGCGGCAACGTTCCAGCGCTAAAATTAGCCCACCCTATGATAATAGCATCGGGTTCAGAATCCCAAAAACGGATGCACGCTTACGCTTTACCGATCCGAAATACGGATTTATTACCCCCCCTGCACGATTTTTTTACTGTTTCCTATAATAAAGGAATCATCGAGAACGTGCGCATGTCTCCACAAATCGAACCGTTACTCTATGACGATGCGATCAAGATTGTGCTGGATTTACAAGATCAGTGGCGCAAAACGGGGTGGGTGCTGACTAGAGAATACCAACCTTTAGTAAATACACCAGAATTGCATGATAGCCTTCGCCGAATGAAAGGCACTGGAATGACCTTTTGGCAAGCAGGCGATCTATATCAGGCTATGCTGAATATGGCGCGTTTCAAAGATGATCGGCATCCTAGCGAAGAACGATATTTGATTACATTGCAGATTGCCGAGCCGTGGGTAAAGCCATAACGTAATCTCAGGTAGGTGTGAGAATATTATCTTCTCACACCCACAATTCAGGATATTACTTCAGGATGAGATATAAAATGAGTCTGTTACAACGAATAGGCCAACGACGGAGTGGTTTAACCTTCGCTTTATTAATCATTCTGAGTTTAATCGCCGCTTATCTCTACCATGCCTTTTATTCCCGCGAACCCGCCGAAATAGCTTTGGTGATCGGTGAGCCTTATGAGGAAATGCGACAACGTTCTAGGTCGTGTCCCTTAATTATATAACCGCTTGTAAAAGAGTCGAATACAGCCTAATTTCACCATGGATAAATAGTTTCGGGCGGTTAATGAGCAACTGTCTTTCACTTTACACCGTGTGGAATGATTCGTCCCACGGTCTATTTGTTTTTATCATTGCATTGAGAATGACCAGTAATTTACGCATACACGCAACGATGGCGACTTTGTTTGGCTTGCCTGCTTCGGTCAATCTCTTGTAGAAAGCGCAGAGAACGGGGTTAAATCTAATTGCCGTTAACGTGGCCATATATAGCATTCGACGCACCATTGCTCTTCCTCCAAAGATTGTTCGTTTCCCCCGGAAAAATCCAGAATCTCGATTAAACGGTGCAACACCAATCAAGGCACTAATTTCCCGGCGTGTTAACTTACCCAACTCCGGTACATCAGCGATCAAAGTGGCTATTGTGGCAGGCCCAACGCCTTTTACTGTAGATAATAAATCGAGTTTGGAACGATGATAGGTTTTAATGTGTTTAGACAAGGCAGATTCAATGACCTTAAGCTGTTCCTGTATAAAGCTGATCATTAAAGTGATGCTTTCTCGAATGTCTGGATGGCAATTCCCCAACCTTTGGCGTTCTGAGATGGAAAGTACGACCAATTGGCGACGACGTGCGATCATGGCTTGCAAGACTCGTTGCTGAGCAGAGGGCAATATCCTGACTATTTTATCCCGGTCTGTTCGTTGAGATAAAACCAGGGCTAACTGTGCCAGCACCTGAGCATCTATTTTATCGGTTTTGGCTAAGTTACCCATTGCCTTAGCAAAGTCACGGGCTTGTCGGGGATTGACGATAGCAACAGCCAGCCCTATGGTCTGTAAAACACAAGCAACGGATACCTCATAACCCCCTGTTGCTTCTAATACAACTAAATCAATCTCATAGTTGGTCAGTGTAGCCGCTAGTTCATCATGACCTTCAGGGGTATTTGGATATGTCATTACGGTTCCCTGAGCACCAAGTGCAATTTCAAGTGAAGCTTTGGCAACATCAATACCGATACAAATCGTTTTAGTCATGGTTCTTCGGCTCCCATTCTTGCAAATACGAATTGTGTTTCAAGCAACTGTTCGGGTTTCTCGAAGAAAAGTCACAATCATGCGTCGAAAGCTCATTAACGGGCTTAATCCCTTGATGGTTATCTGACTGCATGATTGTTACCAATCTAACTTAACCATAATAAACCAGATTAAAGATACAAGATGGTCCCCACCACCCTGTGAGCGGTATGCTGGCAGGGTGTTTCTTTCAGGAGAAGACCATCATGCAAAACGTTACGCTTATTGGTATTGATCTCGGCAAACATTCTTTCCACGTTCACTGTCAGGACAAATCAGGAAAGGCCCTGCTGCGTAAAAAATTTACCCGCGCCAGACTGATGGAGTTTTTAGCGGGATCGCCATCAGCGACTGTTGTAATGGAAGCCTGCGCCGGTGCTCACTTTATGGCTCGCCGGATCGCTGCTTTTGGTCACGAAGCGAAGCTGATTTCTCCACAATTTGTTCGTCCTTTTGTAAAGAGCAACAAGAACGATTTTGTGGATGCTGAAGCCATATGCGAAGCTGCATCTCGTCCCTCCATGCGATTTGTGCAACCACGAACAGAGGCGCAACAAGCTATGCGCGCCCTGCATCGGGTCAGAGAATCACTGGTCAGAGACAGGGTTAAAACCACTAATCAGATGCACGCTTTTTTACTGGAATTTGGCATCAGTATGCCGATCGGAACCGCCGTGATAAAAAGACTTTCAACCGTCTTGGCAGAGAACGAACTTCCTCCCTATCTGGCACAGTTGCTGATGCGCTTACATGCCCATTATCTTTATCTTGTCGAACAGCTCACCGAGCTTGAGACGGCACTGGAGCAGGAGCTGAGACGTGATGAAACAGGACAGCGTCTTCAGACAATACCGGGCGTGGGTCCGATAACTGCCAGCGTCTTATCATCGCAGCTGGGCGATGGTAAGCAGTATGGCTGTAGCCGGGATTTTGCTGCTTCAACCGGTCTGGTACCACGCCAGTACAGCACGGGTGGCAAAAATACGCTTTTAGGGATAAGTAAACGCGGAGACAAAAATCTGCGACGGTTACTTGTCCAGTGCGCCAGAGTCTTTATCCAGAGAATCGATTATCAGTCAGGAAGGCTGGCTGAATGGGTAAAGGCTCAGCTTGAGCGAAAACACTCAAATGTTGTGGCCTGTGCGCTGGCCAACAAATTAGCCCGGATAGCCTGGGCAATCACAACACGGCAAACTGTGTTCGAAAGGTAACGACGACGCCAGTCTGACTGGCAGGTTAATCGTTAATTAAAGCAGTTCCCAATCTGGTTTTGCGAAGACTGATTATTGATGACATGAACGGCTTATCGACCTGATGGAATCCTGACATAAAAAATGGCTCTCTGAAGCCGTGCGGTTTTTTAGGCTTATCAGGTGCGGAACTCATCGAGGCGCGGGCATCCCTGCCCATAGTGACGCCGGATAGATTTAAGCAAGCCAACATCAATCAAAAATCAGTGTTGCAAAAAAGGTGGGGACCATAGATTTTTCATAGCGGGTTGCAATACGCCGATTTCCTTTCAGAAAACCGAAACAGCGTTCGACCACATTCCGGTCACGATAAGCCTGCTTATCAAATTGCGTGCGACCATCAGTACTACCTTTTTCATTGATTTTATAAGGAATAATGCTCTTTATCCTCAATTTTCGCAGATAACCACGGAGTTTTCCGCCCGAATAGCCTTTATCTGCCAGTACCGCTTTACCGCGCCGTTTCATGAAACCATTTTTGCGTTGGACGCCAATGCCATCGAGCAACGGAATGGCGGATTGACTTTCATGAGCTTGCCCAGCGGTCACTATCAGGTTGAGGGGAAATCCCTTTCGGTCGGTTGCCAGGTGGATTTTGGTGCCATAACCACCGCGTGAGCGACCCAGCGCATGATCGTCAGCGATATCGGGATGTTTTTTTTCGCGCCTGCGGCATCTTTACTCGCGCGAATATTGCTGCCATCCAGGCAAATTTCAGCCCAGTCAATCAACCCTTTTTCATCCAGAATGGACAGTAAACGATTAAATATCTTGTTGATAATGCCTGATTTTGACCAACGATTAAATCGGTTATAGACCGTTTTCCAAGGCCCATAGCGTTCCGGTAAGTCGCGCCACGGTGCCCCTGAACATAGCACCCAGAACATCCCATTCATCACACGGCGGTGTTCAACATAGGGACGTCCTGCCCGTTCTGAATGAACCAGGGGCAAACAAGATTCTATCAATATCCATGCTTCATCAGGAATGTCGTAGCGTGCCATCATCTTTTCCTATATTGAAAACCGTTTAGATGATAATACTACCGATTTACATTAAGGGACACGGCCTAGTGCTGTTATTGATCCTCATATTCCTGGCCACGCTTGGTATAACACTCCAAAAACGGATGCACGTTTGCGTTTTACTGATCCCAAATATGGGTTTGTGACCCCTCCAGCCCGATTTTTTACTGTTATGTTTGATGATGGAATAATCAATAGCGTACGCATGTCACCACAAATCGAGCCATTACTTTACGATGATGCGATCAAAATTGTGTTGGATTTACAAGATCAGTGGCACAAAGCGGGTTGGGTACTTACCAAAGCTCAAGAACGCCCAGCTTTAGCCAACACTCCAGAATTGCGTGCTCAACTGCGTAGTATGAAAGGGGGGGGCTGGAACAACTTTTTGGCAAGTAGGTGAACAGTATCAGATAATGTTAAATATAGCGCTTTTCCAAGATGATGATCATCCTGATGAAGAGCGCTATTTGATCACATTGCAGATTGCCGAGCCGTGGATAAAGAATTATTCAGACTGACACAGACGCGTTGCGCTTGTCTTCTCCGTATTACAGGACTAATACATTAATCCGATAATACGGAGAGCGGCACAACATTTTAATGAGTTATCATACAGTGATAGTAAACGGAATTCGGTCGAAAAATCGATACGAGCAATTGCTTCAGGTGGAGGTGTAAATTGAATCTATTACGACGCTTAGGCCTACGACGTGGTAGTTTAATCATACTACTATCCATTGTTTTTGGTCTGACGATTATCTACCTCTATCATGCCTTTTATTCACGTGACCCGGAGATAGCTCTGGTGATTGGCGAACCTTACGAGGCGATGCGGCAACGCTCCAGTGCTAAAATTAGCCCACCCTATGATAATAGCATCGGATTCAGAATCCCAAAAACGGATGCACGCTTGCGCTTTACCGATCCGAAATACGGATTTATTACCCCCCCTGCACGATTTTTTACTGTTTCCTATAATAAAGGAATCATCGAGAACGTGCGCATGTCCCCACAAATCGAACCACTACTCTATGACGATGCAATTAAAATTGTGCTAGATTTACAAGATCAGTGGCGTAAAGCGGGTTGGACTCTGACTCTAGCTAGGGAGTCCCCAGCCTTGGCTAACACACCAGAATTACGTGCCAAACTTCGTAGTTTAATAGGCTCTGAAGTGACTTATTGGCAAGCAGGTGAACAATATCAGATCATGTTGATTATGGCACGTTTTAAAGATGACCGACACCCTGACGAAGAACGATATTTAATCACGCTGGCGATTGCCGAGCCGTGGGTAAAGAATTATTCAGACTGACGCGCTTCGCTTGTCTTCTCCGATTGACCGGGCTAATACATTACCCCGGTCAATCGGAGCGCTGCGCAACGTTTTGATGAATTGCTACATAACAATAAACGGAGTGTGATCGAAAAAACGATACAAGCTATTGCTTCAGGACGAGGTGTAGAATGAATCTATTACAACGCATAGATATACGACGTGGTAGTCTAATCATAGTATTACCCATTGTTCTTGGTCTGACTATCATCTATCTCTATAATGCTTTTTATTCCCGTTTCCCAGAGATAGCTTTAGTGATCGGTGAGCCTTACGATGAGATGCGACAACGATCTAGTGCCGCTATTGATCCTCATATTCCAGGCCATGCTTGGTACAACATCCCAAAAACAGATGCACGTTTACGTTTTGCTGACCCAAAATATGGATTTGTGACTCCTCCAGCCCGATTTTTTACTGTTATGTTTGATGATGGAATAATCAATAGCGTACGCATGTCTCCACAAATCGAACCGTTACTTTATGACGATGCGATCAAGATTGTATTGGATTTACAAGATCAATGGCGCAAAACGGGTTGGATGCTTACTAAAGGATACCAACCCTTGGCTAATACATCAGAATTACGTGCCCAACTTCGTAGCCTAAGAGGCTTTGAAGCGACTTATTGGCAAGTCGGTGATCAGTACCAAATCAAACTGGACATAGGGCGTTTTAAAGATGACAGACATCCTAATGAAGAGCGATATTTGATCACGCTGGCGATAGCCAAGCCATGGGCAAATCAATAACGCAAACTCAACGGTGTGTGAGAATATTATCTTCTCACACCTCTTTCAGGCTATTGCTTAAGGACGAGATATAAAATGGGTTTGTTACAACGAATAGGCCAACGACGCAGTGGTTTAACCTTCGCTTTATTAATTGTTCTAAGTCTGACAGGCGTCTATCTCTACCATTCCTTTAATTCCCGTGAACCCGCCGAAATAGCCTTGGTGATTGGCGAACCTTATGAGGCGATGCGGCAGCGCTCCAGTGCTAAAATTAGCCCACCCTATGATAATAGCATCGGGTTCAGAATCCCAAAAACGGATGCACGCTTACGCTTTATCGATCCGAAATACGGATTTATTACCCCCCCTGCACGATTTTTGGTCATGTATTAAATGGTTAGTTGCTGTGATATGCTTCCGGCTTTTTAAGGATGAAGTATGGCCAAAGTTGATGTCTATTGCCGTTATTGCCACAAATCAGAACAGGTCAAAGGACATGGGAAAGGAAATGGCGGACATCCTCGTTATCGCTGTTATAGCTGCTGTAAGGTCTTTCAGTTGGCGTATACCTATCAGGCCTGCAAACCCGGCGTTAAAGAACAGATTGTCGATATCGCGATGAATAACGGGGGAATTCGTGACACCGCTCGGATCCTGAAAGTCGCCACCGCCACCGTCATGAAAACATTAAAAACCTCAGACCCCGAAACGTAACGACACTTCCCCTTGCGGAATGTGGCATCCAGATTGTCTGTGAAATCGACGAGCAATGGTCGTTTGTCGGCAATAAGAAAAACCAACGCTGGCTTTGGTATGCTTGGGAACCCCGCCTGAAGCGAATAGTGGCTCATGTTTTTGGCGATCGCAGTCGAAAAACGTTAGACAAGCTGCTTACCCTCTTATCTTCCTTTACTATTCGGTTTTACTGCACGGATGACTATGTTGTTTATGACCCACTTCCCGAGGAAGAGCACTTGACTGGAAAGGCGTTTACTCAGCGTATAGAGAGAACGAATTTAACGCATCGTACCCGAATCAAAAGGCTGAATAGAAAAACCATTGGGTATTCAAAATCGGAAGAAATGCACGATAAAGTGATAGGAACCTTTATTGAACGTGAACATTATTTTTAATACCTAATCTAATCATTTAATACATGACCCGATTTTTTACTGTTTCCTATAATAAAGGAATCATCGAGAACGTGCGCATGTCCCCACAAATCGAACCACTACTCTATGACGATGCGATCAAGATTGTACTGGATTTACAAGATCAGTGGCGTAAAACGGGGTGGGTGCTGACCAGGGAATACCAACCTTTAGTAAATACACCAGAATTGCATGATAGCCTTCGCCGTATGAAAGGTACTGGAATGACCTTTTGGCAAGCAGGCGATCTATATCAGGCTATGCTGAATATGGCGCGTTTCAAAGATGATCGGCATCCTAGCGAAGAACGATATTTGATTACATTGCAGATTGCCGAGCCGTGGGTAAAGCCATAACGTAATCTCAGATAGGTGTGAGAATATTATCTTTCACACCCACTATTCAGGATATTGCTTCAGGACGAGGTATAAAATGAGTCTTTTACAACGCATAGGTCGGCGACGTTCTGGATTAATCTTCGCATTATTAATCGTTCTTGGTCTGGCTAGCGTTTATCTTTACCATTCCTTTTCCGATAAACCAGAGATAGCGCTGGTGATTGGTGAACCCTACGAGGCAATGTGGCAGCGATCCAGTGCAGATATTGCTCCCAAATACCCTAATAACATCGGGTTCAACACACCTAAAACTGATGCGCGTTTACGTTTTACTGATCCGAAATATGGGTTTGTTACCCCTCCCGCACGATTTTTTGTTGTGCGGTATACTGATGGAATAATCAACAGTGTACGTATGTCGCCACAAATTGAGCCGTTACTCTACAACGATGCGATCAAGATTGTATTAGATTTACAAGATCAGTGGCGCAAAACGGGCTGGAAGCTCACTAAAGGATACCATTCCTTGGTTAATACACCAGAATTGCATGACAGTCTTCGTAAGATGAAAGGAACCGGAATGACCTTCTGGCAAGCAGGTGACAAGTATCAGATCATGCTGAATATAGCGCGTTTCAAAGATGATCGGCATCCTGATGAAGAGCGATATTTGATCACTTTAGCAATAGCCACACCGTGGGTAAATCAGTAAAGTAAACTCAGATGGGTGTGAGAACATTATTTCTCACACTCGCTATTTAGAACGATACTGACGCGCTGCACTTGTCTTCTCCGAGTTACCGGGCTAATGAATTCACCCGGTAACTCGGAGAATCGAAGAAACATAATCGTTACGATTGGTTATCTCTATACCACTACACATATTTTCACGGGATAACGGGGTGAATAGCATATTTATTATATATTTCATTTAGTTACTCTATCCCATATTATCCCAGCATATCCCGTAATAGTGTGTCACTACTTTAAATTCAAGATATTAATACCTACCAGAGAGAAATTTTTTTTCGGGATAACCTCCATTGTTATAATATTTATTTTTGTAATAACACTACGTTACGGGATATACTGGGATAACACGGGATAATTAAAATATTTATAACTTATTGATATAGTTTAAAATAAATCTCTCTTATCCCAATATCCCGTTATCCCAACGTTTTTTTAACCCTAAGTGAGAGTCAATCTTCATCCCTGAAAATCAGCACCACAAATCGCCCCTGAGTGCCGTTTACTGAAATGGTTTTGCTGATAAAGCGATCTTTTTCCGCTTTAACCAGCATTCCGGCTTCTTCTAAGGCCTCAAAACCGGATTTCTTCTGTAATCCCTGCAATATCTCTGCTTCAAATACACTGGGAATAATGTGGTATTCCGTTTGCCCATCATTACGACGGTTATGCACCAGATACCCGGCAAGATCGCTAATTCTCATGGAGTGTGATGTATCAATATCACCATTTGGCCTGCCGTAGGTATAAGGTTGGAAGCGTGAAAGCCCGTATTTTTGGATAAAGTCACGAGTACGGGTGATAACCTGATATTTTTCCCGATTTCCGATGCCAAAATCAGCTAACCAATCATCGAAACTTTGCTTTATCGCCGCATGACTCGCTTCTTTACTCCAGCCGGTAATATGGATTGCCAGCTCTCCGGCAGCATCCAGTAACGCGAAACGAACAGCAACGCGCTTGACTTGGGCTGAGGCTTCTTCTGGCAGGCCATCAAGCCACTCTTTTTCTTTACGGGCGGTTACTTCGATTACCTGCTCCTGATTTACAGACAACCATTGAACCCATGCCCGACCCGCTGCACCACAATAGCGTTTGGATTCACGTTTGATGGCTCTTGCATGAGAATCACCATCCTCATAGCCATTGAAACATTCCGTATCAATAAAGGGCACACTGAGCAACCTGACAAGCTGCCCGGCTTTTGGGGTGATCCCACCTTTTATCAGGAACGTTTCTAAATCTTCCTCGCCTGTTGAAAGGGCGGCAATTTTCCAGCGGATCACCGCGCGGTTCCCGCCTTCCCGTTTTCCCTGAATCTTACCGACACCGTTGAACAGGCTGTAGGCACTGTTTGCGACTTCCTTCGGATTCGAACTTTGCCCTATTTCATCAATGGGCATGAAACCATCATTACGGGCAGCGGCTTCATTATTTAAACCGTGGTTAGTACCGTGCCACGATAATTTAAGTTCTTCGGGATCACCGTATAAGCTGCTGGCAGCCTCAACGGTGGTGGTTTTCCCTGCGGAGGATTGGGCGAATGAATGCACACCAAAGCAGCTACCACCTGTCAGTGAGTTAAGTGGTGCAGACAATCCCACCAGTACGCCCAGCATCATTGACCGGTTGCCTTTCAGTAATGACGCAACGTGCATTTTCCACTCTTCGGCTGTTCCTCTGACCACATAACCGGCAATTGCGGATGTACCGCCACTGAATGCCACGGGCATATAGGGTTGGCCGATGATTTCACCGTCCGGCATCACATACGCTCCGCAGTGCCAGCCCGCTTTCTGCGTCACAATCCATTCACGGCGATCACCGCTGCGTTGCAGATGTTCAGCTAAAATAGGCAACAAACTGTTTTTTACGGTGATATTCATTCCCCGCGAGCGCAATCTTGCCCAGCCAACCGGCATCCCGATTTCACGGCGGGGAAATGCCTCAACAATATATTTTCCCGAACCTTCCTGGCGTAGCTTGATAATGAGATAGCCTTCGCTGCCATCATTGCCAATGCCGACTATCTCCATGTAATCACTCAACCATTTTTCAACTTCGACGATTTCGCCACCTTGCTCTTTAGGTTCAACCCAGTAAATTCCGTTCTTGCGAATATCGATATGGGGTTTTAGCGGATCGTATTCTTTCTCTCGGTATTCATCTGAATTAGCGGTCACAGATTTTGACACCGCTACGTTCTCTACCACCTGATACAACCCATTACTGAATGTCTGTTTTGCTGACTCAATGCCATGCTGCTGACGATAATCATCCCAGTCAGCTTTGTATTCCGTGGAGGGCAACGTAACCCAACCATTAACCGCAAGAGCAACTTTTTCTGCTGAAATCTTGCCGATATTTACCTTTGGGTTGCCGTTTTTATCCAGTTCGTCGGGATGATGCCAGTCGTTATCTGCTGCAATAATAATTTTTGTCTCTGGCCAGCGTTCCCTGACTGATTGAGCAACGGAGAGCAGATTGCCTGCGTCCAGTGCTGCCAGAACAGCGCCGTTACAGAGTTGGTTAACCGTGAGTGCCGTGGCGTAACCTTCGGTAATGATGGCTGTGTCGGGGTGTTCTTCCAGCGCTGACAGAGCGATAAACGCACCTTTCTTCTGGCTGCCAGTGAGTAATTTTTTCTCACCATCCGGTTTGATGATCTGCGCACCTGTTACTTTTTTGTCCAGTGTTGCGAGCCGCAACACTGCTGAATTATCGGGCAACAACCTCTGATTAGGGCAATGCAGCCCTTTGGCGGCCAGATAGGGAGATTGTCCGGCAACAGTTTGCGCCATCAGAGCTGCCACTCTGTCGGCAATCGGCTGTGTTGTTTGAATGATTTTTCTGGCTGGTTTAGGTTCGGGCAAAGGTAATGCCAGTACATCCGCAACGATTTTCGCCGCCTCAGTAATAGAAATTCCTTTGGTTTTTGCTACCAAATCCAGCCCATCGCCATAGTTCGGAATGTCACACTGGCGGCAATGCCAGTTGCCGTAATGGTGATCATCAATAAAATGAAAACGGTCGGTGCCACCGCAGATCGGGCAAGCGCCATGTTTACCCTTGGCCGGAATATCAATGCCACATGCAGGCAGCAGATTTTCCCAATGATACATGGCGGACTTTTTCACGGTCTGAATCAGATCGAGCGCTTTTTGACGAGCGGTCTTATCTGAAAGTGTAAATTTAGGGTGAGTTTGGGTATGCTGTATATCAGCCATCATCGTTACTCCATATAACGGTTGTTGGTCAGACGCCTCAGATGTGTACCAGCACACTGGGGCGTTGTTTTTTTATATTCTGTTTATTATGTTATGTTCTTTTCTGTGCTATGCCGCTCGTGATCCTGCGATCCGCTGCGCAATCCAGTTATCAATCTCTGATTCAATAAACGCGATGGAACGGGAGCCGAGTTTGATTTGTTTCGGGAATTCTCCATCACTAATCAGTTTGTAGATCCACGCCTTGCTATAACCCGTTCTGCGCTGAACTTCGGGCAAACGAATAAGATTTTCTTTCGGTGCTGTCATTGTCATATTATTTATCTCCTGTTACCGAGTCCTTGAGCGCTCATCGTGGACGTTGTTTGATGACAGGCGGATTATTTAAAAAGCAAGATTAAATGAACAGCGTTAATTGTTTACTCCATTTGTGAAATTTATCGGTTTACAGGGAGTATCAGCTCCCGAATTGTATTCTGTATGAAAATTAGTCACCGCTGGAGCCTCCAACACAGAATAAAAAATCACCACACATCTTAAATTGTATGAAAAACAGGCTATTGTGCCCCGGGCACAGGTGTGTGAAAAATCACCGCATCTTTACGCCCTTTTGCCAAATTTTCCGATCAAGACATTTTCACCGCGTTCCAGCATCTCCATATGGTCTGCATACCATTGCAGCATTTCCCTTCGCCCCTCCAGATATTGGGCGTGATTGTAAGTTCCCCGGATGCTGTTCTTATCCACATGGGCAAGCTGGGTTTCAATCCAAGCCGTGTTATAGCCTTGTTCATGCAGGATAGTACTCATGGTATGGCGGAAGCCGTGGCCGGTTGCTCTGCCATCATAACCAATGCGTTTAATCACCTGATTAATGGCGGCCTCGCTCATCGGTTTACCCGCATCATTACGTCCTGGGAAAACTATTTCCCACGCCCTGTAATAGAGTGCAGTTTGATAAGAATGGCTTTAACCTGATTGGATAGCGGAACGATGTGAGGACGGCGCATTTTCATTCGCTCAGCAGGTATCTGCCAGATATCCTTATCGAAATCGAATTCAGTCCATTCTGATTCTCTCAATTCGATGGTACGCACACCAGTAAGCATCAGTAAACGTGTCGCGGATTGGGTCACTTCGCTTCCGCTATAACCCGCCAAGGCGACGAGGAATGCATTCATTTGATCAGCTAAAAGGTGTGAGAAGTGTTTTTGCTTCGGTGCTTTAAGTGCGCTGGCAAGATCAGTAACGGGATTGAACTCAGCTCTCCCTGTAATCACGGCATAGGTGAAAATTTGCCGACAGGCCTGTCTGGTTTTTTTCAATTTATCCAAAACACCGCGTTGCTCCATTTTTCGGAGCACAGCCAACATTTCGGCGGGTTTAATCTCGGTAACGGCACGTTTACCAATATACGGGAAGATATCTTTTTTCAGATATTCCAAAATGTCTTCGGCATACCCTTTTGACCAGTTGGGGCGTTTATGTTCGTGCCACTCAATGGCGATGGATTCAAAACTATTGCTGACCGCAAACGCTTTGGCTGCTTTTTCAGCTTTCTTTTCTTCTATCGGATCATTGCCATCCGATAGCGTCCGCCGGGCTTCGTTTCTCTTGGTTCTTGCGTCTGAGAGGGAGATATCAGGATATACCCCTAATGCGAGTAATTTTTCTTTGCCTGCGATCCGGTACTTCAACCGCCAATAGCGAGCGCCATTAGGGTTAACCAATAAGTATAGTCCGCCACCATCTGCAAGTTTATAGGGTTTTTCTTTCGGCTTTGCAGTGTCCACCTGCCGGGCTGTTAACTTCATTTGGGGGTATCTCACTTCGTTGAACCTGAACGTACCCCTAAATATACCCCCATAAGATCGTGGATTTCAACCTACCTGACTGGACTACAGAAGAACGGAAAAAGGCTAATACTGCGTATTTATTGGGGTTTTATGGACTTTGGAAGACGTTGAGATATGAATGGATGGTACGCCCTACAGGATTCGAACCTGTGACCTACGGCTTAGAAGGGCAAAAACCTTTGATTTCACTCTATTTCTTACAATTTCACTTGGTTTCATCATTTTGATTTAAAACGGATTTTATAGCTTGAACAGTTTCATGTAGTTGCATATCATTTCATCATAACTTGACCCGCTACTTGACCTGTTATGAAGGATATATCTAATGGCTAGTACCTTATTGACTGACAGTAAAATCCGAGGTTTGAAACCCAAAAACTCAGCTTATTATACATGGCAAGCAGCAGCAACACGAGGAACCGGGAGGTTAGGAGTTAAAACATATCCATCGGGAAGAAAGGTCTTTGTCTATCGTTATTTTAAGAATGGAAAAGAAAAGTTCATAAACCTGGGTGATTTCCCTGCTCTTTCTTTGGCAGAGGCATTATCCAAATCACGAGATGCCGCCGCCAATGTTTCAGCGCCAGAAAAAGCCATCATAAATCACGCCACAATTGAACAGCTATTCAGCGACTATATTGCCGACCAGAAACGCCGTGGCAAGAGATCTTATGATAAAACCCAGTACAGGCTAAATCAGGTATTAGATAGCCAGCACATTGATAGAAATACGCCAGCAAAAGATATTACCCCAGACCACATTAAAAGGGTATTAGCTGAATTTATCTCACGCGGTGCTGTTGCTGGCTCAAATAAGGTTCGTGCCAATCTTCATGCTGTATTTAACTTTGGTCTGTTCGCTGACAATGATCCTGCCAAACTGAACGAGAAAGTTATTTATGGCCTTGACCGAAATCCTGTCACCGTCGTTCCACGCCAAGAAGGAGCAGATAAAGCCCTGGATAGATTTTTATCTTGGGATGAAATGAAAGAGATTCTAAAATTGTTTCGTATTTCGTCGACAGTATTCCCAATCCATCCTGATTATGGTCGGTTAATATTGCTTTGCATTTTCACAGCTGGACAACGCCCTTGGGAAATAATGACCAATACAAAAGATAACTGGGATAAAAATAATAACACGCTGACAGTGCCTCTTCATATTTCAAAAAACGGTGATTACCACGTCATTCCCTTGTGCGAGTCTGCAACTGAAATATTAGAATGCCAAGCCAAACAATATCCAGATTCAGAGTTCTTGTTTCCCGGAGACACTAAAGAAGGTCATTTACTCACTGCTGAATATGCCAAGCAGATCCGCAAATTTTGTGCTCGCTATGATTTTGAAAAATTTACACCAAGGGATATCAGACGAACCTTTAAGACGCTTGCAGGAGAGATGGGGATCAGTTCTGAGATGAGAGACAGGTTACAGAACCATAAAAAACCCGGTGTCTCAACCAAACACTACGATCGCTACGACTATCTGAAAGAAAAACGGGAAATTATAGCGCAATGGGAAAGTAAATTACTATCACTATAGGGCAGAAAGCTGCCCTTTGCAATCCGGGCAGTTATCTAACAAAGTTGAGATTTGGATTGACTTAATCCTTATATTGCTAAATATGCCAAATATTAATTTGTCTGTTTCCATTTAGGATTTAGCTCATCGCAATATTTACTTTCATTTGAATTAATAGCTTATGTTTATATATTCAATGCAAATATATCATTGTTATTATTGTTTTTTTAAATAAAAAAGACAGAAAATAAAAATCTATGGTCCCCACCTTTTTTGCAACACTGATTTTTGATTGATGTTGGCTTGCTTAAATCTATCCGGCGTCACTATGGGCAGGGATGCCCGCGCCTCGATGAGTTCCGCACCTGATAAGCCTAAAAAACCGCACGGCTTCAGAGAGCCATTTTTTATGTCAGGATTCCATCAGGTCGATAAGCCGTTCATGTCATCAATAATCAGTCTTCGCAAAACCAGATTGGGAACTGCTTTAATTAACGATTAACCTGCCAGTCAGACTGGCGTCGTCGTTACCTTTCGAACACAGTTTGCCGTGTTGTGATTGCCCAGGCTATCCGGGCTAATTTGTTGGCCAGCGCACAGGCCACAACATTTGAGTGTTTTCGCTCAAGCTGAGCCTTTACCCATTCAGCCAGCCTTCCTGACTGATAATCGATTCTCTGGATAAAGACTCTGGCGCACTGGACAAGTAACCGTCGCAGATTTTTGTCTCCGCGTTTACTTATCCCTAAAAGCGTATTTTTGCCACCCGTGCTGTACTGGCGTGGTACCAGACCGGTTGAAGCAGCAAAATCCCGGCTACAGCCATACTGCTTACCATCGCCCAGCTGCGATGATAAGACGCTGGCAGTTATCGGACCCACGCCCGGTATTGTCTGAAGACGCTGTCCTGTTTCATCACGTCTCAGCTCCTGCTCCAGTGCCGTCTCAAGCTCGGTGAGCTGTTCGACAAGATAAAGATAATGGGCATGTAAGCGCATCAGCAACTGTGCCAGATAGGGAGGAAGTTCGTTCTCTGCCAAGACGGTTGAAAGTCTTTTTATCACGGCGGTTCCGATCGGCATACTGATGCCAAATTCCAGTAAAAAAGCGTGCATCTGATTAGTGGTTTTAACCCTGTCTCTGACCAGTGATTCTCTGACCCGATGCAGGGCGCGCATAGCTTGTTGCGCCTCTGTTCGTGGTTGCACAAATCGCATGGAGGGACGAGATGCAGCTTCGCATATGGCTTCAGCATCCACAAAATCGTTCTTGTTGCTCTTTACAAAAGGACGAACAAATTGTGGAGAAATCAGCTTCGCTTCGTGACCAAAAGCAGCGATCCGGCGAGCCATAAAGTGAGCACCGGCGCAGGCTTCCATTACAACAGTCGCTGATGGCGATCCCGCTAAAAACTCCATCAGTCTGGCGCGGGTAAATTTTTTACGCAGCAGGGCCTTTCCTGATTTGTCCTGACAGTGAACGTGGAAAGAATGTTTGCCGAGATCAATACCAATAAGCGTAACGTTTTGCATGATGGTCTTCTCCTGAAAGAAACACCCTGCCAGCATACCGCTCACAGGGTGGTGGGGACCATCTCATTAACCGCCTTGCTAAAAATAGTCTTTTTTGTGATCGGGCGCATAAAATAAACACAATCATGATTTTGTCAAAGCTGTTACCTATTTTTTTATTTTTATCTCATGATGTTACGAAAAAAACACCTTTTATGGATAAACATTAAGTGGTTCGATACACTAATCACATACGCTATCTAAGAATATTATTTTTCAACCGCAATCATTTTAATTTTTTACGCTGTTATTGTCGGATACCATTTTTTATTTCACTTGATTTAACTTGGCCTTTACTCCTTCTTTATTTATTATTGCCTTCATTTTATTTATCACGGATCAGCCGATATATTCGGACAACAGAGTCCCTTCAAATTATCGGAAAACAACCTATTGCGTCCTTAATTAACCAATTTGTCGGAGACAATGTGAGTGAGATTTAAATCTTGTACCCGAATGTTATGGCCTGTGTTGTTATCAGGCGGGATGCCTATTTCATAACATTCCATCATCTTAGGGAGACACACCATGTCAATAAAGAAGAACCTCGATAAATTGAAGAAAGGGCAAGCCCTTGTTCAGCAGGGGCAAGAGGCTGTTCAGAAAGCGAAACAAGTTGCAGGCAAATTGGGCAGCGGCATGTCAGGAACAGCAGGTTTAATCCCGGGTGGTGGTTTTGCCGGCGGAATAGGCGGCCGTTCAGGCAGCGGCATGACAAGCACCGCGGGCTTAATCCCGGGTGGCGGTTTTACCGGTGGGCAGGGGCTGGCAGAACGCTCAGCCGGGGGACAGAATGCCGCCACCAAAGCACTGGAAAAAGTCGGCCAGATGCTGATGGGCGGGCGTGACCCGAGTGGCCTGCAATTTACCCTGACCGCAGGCAGCTTACCGCCACAGACGTTTGTGGTGACCGATTTCACCCTGAACGAAAGTTTTTCCCAGCCGTTCAGCCTGAGTGTGGGACTGGCGAGTGCCGACCCGGTTATTGACTTTCCGGCCGTACTGGATCGCACCGCCACGCTGACCATTCTGCAAAACGGTATCGAACAACGCAGCATCACGGGGATCGTTTCCCGCTTTGAGCAGGGTAACACCGGGTTGCACCAGACCACCTACCAGATGACTATCCGGCCGGATCTGTGGCGCACGACCCTGAGACAGAACTCACGTATTTTCCAGCAGCAGGATATCGCCACCATCATCACCGCCCTCCTGAAAGAACACAGCATCCGCGATGTGATCTTCAGCCTGCGCCATCCTCATCCCGCGCGCGAATTCTGCGTGCAGTATCAGGAAAGTGACTTTGCCTTCCTGCAACGGTTAACCGCGGAAGAGGGTATTTTCTACTTCTTCGAATGCAGTAACGGGCGCAACACGCTGGTCTTTGCCGATGACTGTGGTTCTGTGCCGCCGGGCATAGTCATCCCTTATCAGCCCGGTGAAGTCAACACCGTGGGTGAACCTGCCATCAGCAGCCTGACATGCAGCGCACAAGTACGGCCGGCTCAGGTACAGCTTAAGGATTACACTTTCAAGAACCCGGCATGGCCGGCGGAATTTCACCAGCAGATGCGGGATGAAAATCTGCAACAACTGTACTACGAGCACTACGACTACCCCGGCCGCTTCAAAGACGAGGCGCATGGCAAGGATTTTACCCGCTACCGGCTGGAGGCGCTGCGCAGCGACGCAGTGACCGGACAGGGCAGCGGCAATGCGATAGCGCTACAGCCGGGTAAACTGTTTATCCTGAATAATCATCCACGGATAGACCTGAACCAGTCATGGCAGACCATCTCCACCAGCCACAGCGGCAGCCAGCCGGGTGCACTGGAGACAGCAACCGACGGCGCAGGCACCACGCTGCACAGCCACTTCTATTTCATCCGCCAGAATCAGAACTGGCGCCCGGCACCGCTGTCCAAACCGGTGGTTGATGGCCCACAAATCGCTAAGGTGGTCGGCCCGGCCGGCGAAGAAATCTTCTGTGACCAATATGGACGGGTACGTCTGCAATTCCCGTGGGATCGCTATGGCAAATCCAACGACCAGAGTTCCTGCTGGATACGGGTGAGCCAGCCGTGGGCGGGCCAAGGCTGGGGCATCCTGGCCATCCCACGTATCGGACAGGAAGTGGTGGTGGATTTCCTGCACGGCGACCCCGACCAGCCGATAGTGACCGGGCGGACTTACCATGCCAGCAACATCCCGCCGGGGGCCTTGCCGGGCAGCAAAACCCAGATGGCGTTCCGCTCCAAAACTCACAAGGGACAGGGCTACAACGAACTGCTGTTTGAGGATGCCAAGGGCAGCGAACTGCTGTCACTGCACGCGCAGAAAGACATGTACACCAAGGTGCTCAATAACCGGGATACCCATGTGCTCGCCAACCACAGCGAAACCGTGGAGAAAAACCAGACCATCACGGTCAATGAGAACAAAGAAGAAACGGTTACGCTCAACAGCACGGAAACCGTGAAAGAAGTGCGCAAACTGATCACTGGCAAGGACTACATTATCGAGGTCGGTACCCACAAGATAGAAACCATCAACAATACCCTTTCCATCACAACTGGCGATGTGATCGAGCTACGCTGCGGAGCAAGTGTGTTACGTATGGACAGTGCCGGACGTATCACCCTTCAGGGCAGTGAGTTTAAGTTTGAGGCCAGCGGCCCGGTGCAAATCACGGGTAAAGACATCGACCTGAACTAAAAAGGACGGATTGAGATGGAATTTCGTAACCTGACCCCCTTTGCGGTGATGAACTATTCAATGCTGGATGTTGAGGATGTGGAGCACCACGTGGCGGTCATAAAAATCGGCTACCAGCTATTGCCTGTCGGACAAGGGGAATACAGTGCTGAATTACTGCCCGCGCCGCGCCTGTGTTTACAGGATGAATACCGTGAACAGATGAATGCCTCACAGGTGTTGCAGGAGAGTGATCTTGCCCCGTTTAAACCACGCTGTGACGTGATTGTCAACGGCACGGCGTATGCGCCGGATAACCGACCCTGTACTGAGTTTCCTGTACGGCTGCGGGTAAAGAGCAAACAGGGCCAGACCCTGCTCGACAAAACCCTGACCATAACCGGTGAACGGGAATTTATTCGTGATGCTGGCGGTCAGTGGCAACTGACCGACCCGAAACCGTTTTCAACACTGCCGCTGGATTATCGCTATGCCTTTGGCGGTGAATGCAAAATCCAAGCAGATGATAAAGCGAGCGAACACCTGAAAGAACGTGACCGGCTGACACCGGAACAGCGCCGGCAACATCCAGACGGGGAAAACGCTCCTGTTGCTCATGCCGTGTGTGAAAGCAACCCGCTGGGTATGGGATTTATCACGCCGTGGTATGCACAGGCCAAACCACTTACCCGTTCCCCTGCCCTCCGTATTACCCGACCGGATGCCCCGTTCACCGCGCAGCATTTTACCACTCAACTGGATGGAACGTTGGCGCCTGATACACCCGCCTGCCAGCCACAAGGCATGGGCTTTATCGGCCGTCCGTGGCTGCCCCGCCGCCAGCTGGCCGGCACTTACGATGCCGACTGGCTGACACATCGACATCCTTACCTGCCAAAAGATTTTGACTTTGGCTACTGGAACGGCGCCCCCACTGACCAGCAAATTGACTGGCCGGACACGGATATTGCCATCACGTTAAGCGGCCTGACGCCTGATGGTGAACTGCACGTCAATCTGCCGGGACACCGTCCGTTTATTCTGCTGCGAATGCACAACGGCATATTACTGCCCGTGCCGATGCGTATGGATACGTTAATTATCAACAGCGAGGCAAGGACGCTGCACATGACCTGCCGACTGAGTTTCAAAGCCTCACTGCCCGTGCGAGTGGCTGAAACCCGGTTTGAAATCAACCCGGATGCCCCCTTGCTCAATCTGGCACCACTGGAAGAGGAGAAAACGGATGGCTGATAATTACATCGCCCGCACTGCAGGCGAATGGCTGATCATCGGCATGTTGCCCGACGTGTGCAAAACCCCGATGGGCGCGTCAACACCGCCGATCCCGTATCCGGTCATTGCGAAACTGGCAGGCAGTGACACCCCCGTGAAATCGGTACGCGCCAATGGCCAACCCGTAGTGGTATTTGCCCAGAGCTTTGTGCCGACAACTCTCGGCGACCAGCCGGGCGTGGCCAACGGGATTAAGAGTGGCACGGTGGGGGCGAAATGCCATCCCAAAGCGCATACCAACACCGTCCGGGCCGGCAATAAACTGGTACTGCGCCACGGGGATGAATTCTGGATGAATGGCGCATAAGGAAGGAAACCATGTCAGAAGATAAAGCTAACCGAGAGGACGTCTCGTCAGAAACGGGCGAACACATTCCGCCACAACCCAATACAGCCTTACCATCAAAACCACGCAGTGACAGCCCGACTGGTGAGGGCAACACGCTGGGTAAAATCATCGGTCAGGCACCACAGGGGGCGAGTTCGCCCCATGAGGCGAATCCGGTGGTGATACCGGAAAGCAAACCCGAAATGAGTGCATGGGAAACGCTGAAAACGATGGGAAAAGCGTTAGGAAACGCTGCCGTAGACAAAGCCAAAGAAACAAAACAAGACCTGTCAACCGTAAGCGGATGGGATCCGATTGAACAGCAGAAAGGCATTGCCAAAACCGTCAGTAATACCGCCGTGGGGCTGGGCGAAATGGCCATTAAGGGCGGAATGCTGAACTCAGCTCGTGAAGCGGACGAATCGGCCCGTTCATTAGCTTTCTGGGGGAAAGTATTTGGCAACCCTGACACCGAAAAACAGGCTAAAGTGATAGGCGAAGTCGCCGATGCCGGCCGCACGAATGCCAAACAGTTTAATCTTGACGAGTACAAGATGACACTGGACACGCCCGGACAACGTATTGGCGGCACAGCCGCTGATATTTTCATGCTTATCGGCCCGACAAAAGGTGCGGGTACTGCAGGCTCAGTGACTAAAGCACCCGAAATCGCGAAAGTGGCAGAAGCTGGTGCACTGGCGACAAAATCCCGTGAGGCAGCACAGGTCGTAGAAGCCAGTACACAGGCGGCTAAAAACGCCAACCCTGCCGCTGGGGCTATAATCAAAGAAAAACCCGCGACATCCCCGAAAACGGAAGTCAAACCCACAACAGAAAAGCCTGTCGATAACGCCACCTCATCCGGCAAAAAAAAGGGCAATGACAACGAACTGTCCAGTACAAAGGGCGATCCGGTCGATATGGCCACCGGCGATTTCCTGCAAGTCTGGCCGGTTCTCGCCATTCCGGGGGTGTTGCCAATAAACCTCAGCCGAACCTACCGCTCCACGGCGGATTTACACGGCCTGTTTGGTGCCAAATGGGCGGATGACTGGTCACTGAAACTGGCTATCAGTCAGGGGGAAGTGCACTATACCCATACCGATGGCGTTATCTACGATTATGCCACACCGGATAACCGGGTCTTGTCCCGTAACCGTAATCTTCCCCATTGCCTGTTGACGGGCGAACTGACCGGCGAACTGTGCCTGACCGACCGCCGCACCCAGTTGACGTACCATTTCAGCCCGATGTCAGGCAACACACGAAAATTGTCTGCTATCACTGACCGGCGTCAGAACCGGATTGATTTTATCTACGATAAGCAGTCGCAACTGACGGCCGTCACTCGCAATGACGGCCTGCGGTTAAGCCTGCATTATCTGGACGGCCGGCTTAACACGATCACGATGCAGGAAAACCGCGAAGGTCAGCCTGCTGAGCAATGTCTGTTGACCTGTCAATATGACTCACAGGGCTATCTGAACGAGTGTGATGCTTTCCAGCACAACCACCTGTGGCATGAATATGATGTGCAGGGGCGGATGATCCGCTGGCATGATACCGACCAGACTGACCTGACGATAACCTATGACGAGCGCGGTCGGGTACTCAGCACCACCTCTCCCAGCGGCTACTGGCATGACCGTTTCCGCTATGATGACAACGCCCGCATTACCACCTATCTGGATGGCGAAGGGGGTGAAACCCACTACCACTACGACCCGAACGGATTGGTGATACGGGAAGTGGATCCACTGGGGCGTATTACCCGCCGTCAGTGGCGTCACAGCCTGCTGATGTGGGAAAGCGACCCGATGGGGCAGATGACTGCCTTTGATTACAACCCTGACGGTGCATTGACCGAAGTGAAATTGCCAACCGGCGATACCTTTGCTTACGGTTATAACGAGCATGGACAGCTTATCGAAAGTGTACTGCCGACCGGCGAACGTTGGCAACTTCACTATGATGAGCAGGGCAACCTGACTGCGCTGACCCACCCACTGGGTCATCAGGAAGAATACCAGTACGGCACGCAGGGCGAATTGCGCCAGCGTCTGTTACCGGATGGCCGCCAGTGGCACTATGCCTATGACGAGAAACAACGGCTGGCCGCCGTGATGACACCGGATGGCGAAACTACCGGCCTGCAACTGGATGCACTGGGGCGTTTGCGCCAGTTCACCGATGCGCTCAAACAGCAGACGCACTACCGCTATAGCGATGATCATGCCAGCCTTAACGGCAGCCTGACTGAAGTTGAGTTGCCGGATGGGGTTACCCAGCAACTGAGATATGACAGTGAACGGCGCGTGGTAGCCGCCACTGACGGGGAAGGCCGCACAACCCGTTATCAATACGGCGCTTTTGATCTGCTCAATCAGGTTACCCGACCGGATGGCACTATCTTGCGCTTTGGCTATGACCGTCTGACCCGTCTGAATTCAGTCACCGCCTCCACGGGAGAAACTTACCGCTATGAGCGGGATGCCGCGGGTCAGATTATCCGGGAAACCGATTTTACCGGGCGTACCCTCGAATATCAGTACGATAAACTGGGACGCCGTACACTGACTCAATACCCCGATGGCCAGCAACTTCGCTGGCACTATTCCGCCGCAGGTTTGCTGGTCAAACAGGAAAGCTGGCAGCCGGAAGAAAACCAACAGGTGCTAAAAGACACCACCACTTACGAGTACAACCAACGGTATCAATTGGTGAAAGCCACCAATGCGGATGCTACTGTCGAGTATGAGTATGACAAAACTACCGGGTTGCCAACCTGCGAACGTATCAACGGGCGGGAAATCACGCGCAAATGGGATAACCTGACCGGGCGTCCGGTCAGTGAAAGTGTGGAGGGCAATACCCTGCACTTCGGTTATAACCTGTCGGGGAGTCTGAATCACTTTCAGCTTAACGAGCATTCACCGCTGGCCTTCCGGCATGATGCGCTGGGTCGGGAAACGGTACGGGAAAGCGCCAACGGCTTTATTCTTGCCAGCCGCTATACCGCAACCGGATTGCTGGCCCATCAGTCGGCAGGGCAGGCCACCCCATTTTTCAGGGAAACGCTGGCACAAAATGATCCGCATTTTCCGCCGCAAGCCTCTGCCGTTAACCGAAGCTGGCAATATGACCGTGCCCACAATGTGCGGGTGATTGACGACAGCCGCTGGGGGCAAACCCGTTATCGTTACAATACCAACGACCAGATCCTGCATACCCTGTTCGAGGGTGTGCGTCCGCATGAAGAACAATTTAGCTATGATGCCAACGGCAATCTAAACCAACATCTGCCGCCCGATGCACAAGGTGCGCTGGAACAAATTACACAACGCCAGAAAGCCGGGCGGGTGGTGCAGCAGGGAGATATCCGCTATCGCTATGATGATAATGGCCGTCTGGTGGAAAAAACCGAACAGCGGGACGGGTTCCGTCCGCAAATCTGGCGCTACCGTTGGGATACGCAAAACCAGCTCACTCACGTCGAAACGCCAGATGGCTCACGCTGGCATTATCGCTACGATGCTTTTGGCCGACGAGTCCGTAAACTGAAAGTTCACGATGGTAAACTCACCGCAACTAATTTACAGTTGTGGCTGGCAGGTAAAGCGGATTTAGCGCCAAGATCCGATGCTATTATAGGACAGGAATATCTGTGGAGCGGCGATCAGCTTATCGAAGAAGTGCCGATTTACGCCGATGGCACACCAGTGGAAGATCAGCGTGTCCGTTGGTTATATGAACCCGGTTCATTAACGCCGTCAGCCCGCTTTGAAAAAGGCAAGCTACACTATATTGTGAGTGACCATCAGGGTACACCACGCGAAATGTTGTCCGAAGAAGGGGTACTGGTCTGGGCACAGCGGCTGACAACATGGGGGAAAGCGGAGAAATCGCAGGTTATCGCCTCCAATAATCCGGATTATCATGTTAACTGTAATCTGCGGTTCTGCGGGCAATATGAGGATGAAGAGAGCGGATTATATTATAATCGTTTTCGTTATTACTCGCCGGACACGGCGCAGTATATTTCGGCAGACCCCATTGGCTTATTGGGTGGAGTGAATCCGTATGGCTATGTACATAATCCGTCAAAATGGATAGATCCTTACGGTCTGGCAGGCGGGATTGGTAACAAAGGCGATTACATCATAACTTATCGTGGAGATACACGGAGCTTCACTGAAATTTTTGATAAGGGATTTGAAACGCTTGGGCCAAGTAAGGATTTGTATAAACACGCATTAGATAATAGAGCACCTCCGAGCGATTTCGTAAGTACTACCATTGACCCGACAAAAACCATTAGTTTTGCAACAAAATATGGACAAAAAAGTGGCTATATGTACACCATGAAAACCAATCACGGTATAGATGTAAACAAAGCATTAGGCGCAAGATCACCATTTGCTGCTGAAGCAGAGATTGCAATGCCTGGAGGGGTTAGAGCTGAAGATATATTAGGTGCAAGAGCAGTCAATGCCGATGGAGAAATGTGGGACTATACTATTCTAAATCCAAAAAGGTATGGAAAATGACAGATGTTGATAAAAGAAAAATCAAAATAATACTCAATGGAGAAATGGAAGAAGCTGAATTACATATGATTACTTCTCCGAATAGGCATTGCTGTTTAAAAATATTTCATAATAATAATCAATTGGCAGAATCAAATGATACTGATTATTTTTCATGTTTTGCAGATTTAAGAAACCAATTAAAAAATATCATTTTTCTTTGCAAAGGAGCAAAAATAAATGTGTATCCGTCTGCCATGTCGAGGGATATGTCAGATGGTATAGTCGCTTATGAAACTACATTAGGTCAGCCAGGATTACCTGAAAATCAGGTTCATATATTTGATTTTGAAGATAAATATGTTGATATTACTCCAGAAGAGCAAAGAAAATTTCATTCTCAATGGTTTGAATCATTGTAAGAACAACTGATTTATTAGCTTAAATAATGCCGGAAAGATCCCCGTGATCTTCCGGCTTTGTTTTTTGAGAGCTGCTCACTCCCTGCCCTTAGCCGCTTTTATAATCCCCAATCAGCTCCCGCATCCTCAGCTTAATTTCACTGATTTGCTCGCGCTGACGCTGGTATTGCTGTTTGAGGCGGTGGGTCTCGTCACTGTCAGGGATCAGCACTAAACAGCCCTCCATAATCTTCACCGTGACCGAGCCGCCAATCTCAAAGCCCGCGGCCTTAAGCCATTGCCCTTTAAGATGGATCGCGGGCGGGGCGTTGGCCTTGTCATTTTGCGGCACGTATCCCACGGTGTAATAACGTTCTATTTTTGTAGCTTTATTTACTGCACGGTTTTGCTTAGAATGCGCCTTAGCCATCATTCAACTCCTATCTAGTTGCTTGTGGTGAGCGAGGGTGAAGTGTTGGTCGCACTTCATCCCCGCGTTAAATCAACGGGTGCTTTTTATCTATCTTGCCAGTGCCTGTAACTGTTTCTTGGTTAAAAAGGCATCCAACAACTTCTTAATCACTTCCTTGTCTTCCTCCGGTAACTGTTCCACCGCCTGAAACTGCCGCAGCAGTTCCCTGTCCTCAAACCGGGCTTTCGCCGCGTCGGTCTCTGCCCCTTCCAGCAGATAATCACTGGTCACATCCAGCACGTCCGCCAGACGTTTTAAGGTGTCGCTGCCCGGTCGTGAAGTGCCACGCTCAAAACGGCCAATGTGGGTGTAATGGAGTTCAGCCAGCTTGCCCAGCTCTGACTGGGAGAGGCCTTTTTGTCTGCGCAGTTCCCGCAAGCGTTGTGCAAATTTCTTCTCTGTTGCTGCTGCCATCCATTGGGGCACAAAGAAAAATACCAATACGGCACACATGGTAACTTACGCCTGTGCCAACTCACCGATGCCCTGAAGCAACAGACTCACTATCGTTACAGCAACGACCATGCCAGCCTTAACGGCGGCAGCCTGACCGATGTTGAACTGCCGGATGGCACCACACAACAACTGGCCTATGACAGTGAGCGCCGTGTGGTGGCAGTCACTGACGGTGAAGGCCGTACCACCCGCTACACTTACGGCGCGTTTGACCTGCTCAATCAGGTTATCGACTTTCCGGCCGTACTGGATCGCACCGCCACGCTGACCATTCTGCAAAACGGTATCGAACAACGCAGCATCACGGGGATCGTTTCCCGCTTTGAGCAGGGTAATACCGGGTTGCACCAGACCACCTACCAGATGACTATCCGGCCGGATCTGTGGCGCACGACCCTGAGACAGAACTCACGTATTTTCCAGCAGCAGGATATCGCCACCATCATCACCGCCCTCCTGAAAGAACACAGCATCCGCGATGTGATCTTCAGCCTGCGCCATCCTCATCCCGCGCGCGAATTCTGCGTGCAGTATCAGGAAAGTGACTTTGCCTTCCTGCAACGGTTAACCGCGGAAGAGGGTATTTTCTACTTCTTCGAATGCAGTAACGGGCGCAACACGCTGGTCTTTGCCGATGACTGTGGTTCTGTGCCGCCGGGCATAGTCATCCCTTATCAGCCCGGTGAAGTCAACACCGTGGGTGAACCTGCCATCAGCAGCCTGACATGCAGCGCACAAGTACGGCCGGCTCAGGTACAGCTTAAGGATTACACTTTCAAGAACCCGGCATGGCCGGCGGAATTTCACCAGCAGATGCGGGATGAAAATCTGCAACAACTGTACTACGAGCACTACGACTACCCCGGCCGCTTCAAAGACGAGGCGCATGGCAAGGATTTTACCCGCTACCGGCTGGAGGCGCTGCGCAGCGACGCGGTGACCGGACAGGGCAGCGGCAATGCGATAGCGCTACAGCCGGGTAAACTGTTTATCCTGAATAATCATCCACGGATAGACCTGAACCAGTCATGGCAGACCATCTCCACCAGCCACAGCGGCAGCCAGCCGGGTGCACTGGAGACAGCAACCGACGGCGCAGGCACCACGCTGCACAGCCACTTCTATTTCATCCGCCAGAATCAGAACTGGCGCCCGGCACCGCTGTCCAAACCGGTGGTTGATGGCCCACAAATCGCTAAGGTGGTCGGCCCGGCCGGCGAAGAAATCTTCTGTGACCAATATGGACGGGTACGTCTGCAATTCCCGTGGGATCGCTATGGCAAATCCAACGACCAGAGTTCCTGCTGGATACGGGTAACTCAACCGTGGGCAGGGCAAGGCTGGGGCATGCTGGCCATCCCACGTATCGGACAGGAAGTGGTGGTGGACTTCCTGCACGGCGACCCCGACCAGCCGATAGTGACCGGGCGGACTTACCATGCCAGCAACATCCCGCCGGGGGCCTTGCCGGGCAGCAAAACCCAGATGGCGTTCCGCTCCAAAACTCACAAGGGACAGGGCTACAACGAACTGCTGTTTGAGGATGCCAAGGGCAGCGAACTGCTGTCACTGCATGCGCAGAAAGACATGTACACCAAGGTGCTCAATAACCGGGATACCCATGTGCTCGCCAACCACAGCGAAACCGTGGAGAAAAACCAGACCATCACGGTCAATGAGAACAAAGAAGAAACGGTTACGCTCAACAGCACGGAAACAGTGAAGGAAGTGCGCAAACTGATCACTGGCAAGGACTACATTATCGAGGTCGGTACCCACAAGATAGAAACCATCAACAATACCCTTTCCATCACAACTGGCGATGTGATCGAGCTACGCTGCGGAGCAAGTGTGTTACGTATGGACAGTGCCGGACGTATCACCCTTCAGGGCAGTGAGTTTAAGTTTGAGGCCAGCGGCCCGGTGCAAATCACCGGCAAAGACATTGACCTGAACTAGAAAGGACGGATTGAGATGGAATTTCGTAACCTGACCCCCTTTGCGGTGATGAACTATTCAATGCTGGATGTTGAGGATGTGGAGCACCACGTGGCGGTCATAAAAATCGGCTACCAGCTATTGCCTGTCGGACAAGGGGAATACAGTGCTGAATTACTGCCCGCGCCGCGCCTGTGTTTACAGGATGAATACCGTGAACAGATGAATGCCTCACAGGTGTTGCAGGAGAGTGATCTTGCCCCGTTTAAACCACGCTGTGACGTGATTGTCAACGGCACGGCGTATGCGCCGGATAACCGACCCTGTACTGAGTTTCCTGTACGGCTGCGGGTAAAGAGCAAACAGGGCCAGACCCTGCTCGACAAAACCCTGACCGTAACCGGTGAACGGGAATTTATTCGTGATGCTGGCGGTCAGTGGCAACTGACCGACCCGAAACCGTTTTCAACACTGCCGCTGGATTATCGCTATGCCTTTGGCGGTGAATGCAAAATCCAAGCAGATGATAAAGCGAGCGAACACCTGAAAGAACGTGACCGGCTGACACCGGAACAGCGCCGGCAACATCCAGACGGGGAAAACGCTCCTGTTGCTCATGCCGTGTGTGAAAGCAACCCGCTGGGGATGGGATTTATCACGCCGTGGTATGCGCAGGCCAAACAACTGACCCGTTACCCTGCCCTCCGTATTACCCGACCGGATGCCCCGTTCACCGCGCAGCATTTTACCACTCAACTGGATGGAGCGTTGGCGCCTGATACACCCGCCTGCCAGCCACAAGGCATGGGCTTTATCGGCCGTCCGTGGCTACCCCGCCGCCAGCTTGCCGGCACTTATGATGCCGACTGGCTGGCACATCGACATCCTTACCTGCCAAAAGATTTTGACTTTGGCTACTGGAACGGCGCACCAACAGACCAGCAAATTGACTGGCCGGACACGGATATTGCCATCACGTTAAGCGGCCTGACGCCTGATGGTGAACTGCACGTCAATCTGCCGGGACACCGTCCGTTTATTCTGCTGCGAATGCACAACGGCATATTACTGCCCGTGCCGATGCGTATGGATACGTTAATTATCAACAGCGAGGCAAGGACGCTGCACATGACCTGCCGACTGAGTTTCAAAGCCTCACTGCCCGTGCGAGTGGCTGAAACCCGGTTTGAAATCAACCCGGATGCCCCCTTGCTCAATCTGGCACCACTGGAAGAGGAAAAAACGGATGGCTGATAATTACATCGCCCGCACCGCAGGTGAATGGCTGATCATCGGCATGTTGCCCGACGTGTGCAAAACCCCGATGGGCGCGTCAACACCGCCGATCCCGTATCCGGTCATTGCGAAACTGGCAGGCAGTGACGCCCCCGTGAAATCGGTACGCGCCAATGGCCAACCCGTAGTGGTATTTGCCCAGAGCTTTGTGCCGACAACTCTCGGCGACCAGCCGGGCGTGGCCAACGGGATTAAGAGTGGCACGGTGGGGGCGAAATGCCATCCCAAAGCGCATACAAAAACCGTCCGGGCCGGCAATAAACTGGTACTGCGCCACGGAGATGAATTCTGGATGAATGGCGCATAAGGAAGGAAACCATGTCAGAAGATAAAGCTAACCGAGAGGACGTCTCGTCAGAAACGGGCGAATACGTTCCGCCACAACCCAATGCGGCCTTACCATCAAAACCACGCAGTGACAGCCCGACTGGTGAGGGCAACACGCTGGGTAAAATCATCGGTCAGGCACCACAGGGGGCGAGTCCGCCCCATGAGGCGAATCCGGTGGTGATACCGGAAAGCAAACCCGAAATGAGTGCATGGGAAACGCTGAAAACGATGGGAAAAGCGTTAGGAAACGCTGCCGTAGACAAAGCCAAAGAAACAAAACAAGACCTGTCAACCGTAAGCGGATGGGATCCGATTGAACAGCAGAAAGGCATTGCCAAAACCGTCAGTAATACCGCCGTGGGGCTGGGCGAAATGGCCATTAAGGGCGGAATGCTGAACTCAGCTCGTGAAGCGGACGAATCGGCCCGTTCGTTAGCTTTCTGGGGGAAAGTATTTGGCAACCCTGACACCGAAAAACAGGCTAAAGTGATAGGCGAAGTCGCCGATGCCGGCCGCACGAATGCCAAACAGTTTAATCTTGACGAGTACAAGATGACACTGGACACACCCGGACAACGTACTGGCGGCACAACCGCTGATATTGTCATGCTTATCGGCCCGACAAAAGGTGCGGGTACTGCAGGCTCAGTGACTAAAGCAACCGAAATCGCGAAAGTGGCAGAAGCTGGTGCACTGGCGACAAAATCCCGTGAGGCAGCACAGGTCGTAGAAGCCAGTACACAGGCGGCTAAAAACGCCAACCCTGCCGCTGGGGCTATAATCAAAGAAAAACCCGCGACATCCCCGAAAACGGAAGTCAAACCCACAACAGAAAAGCCTGTCGATAACGCCACCTCATCCGGCAAAAAAAAGGGCAATGACAACGAACTGTCCAGTACAGAGGGCGATCCGGTCGATATGGCCACCGGCGATTTCCTGCAAGTCTGGCCGGTTCTCGCCATTCCGGGGTTGTTGCCAATAAACCTCAGCCGAACCTACCGCTCCACGGCGGATTTACACGGCCTGTTTGGTGCCAAATGGGCGGATGACTGGTCACTGAAACTGGTTATCAGTCAGGGGGAAGTGCACTATACCCATACCGATGGCGTTATCTACGACTATGCCACACCGGATAACCGGGTCTTGTCCCGTAACCGTAATCTTCCCCATTGCCTGCTGACGGGAGAACTGACCGGCGAACTGTGCCTGACCGACCGCCGCGCCCAGTTGACGTACCATTTCAGCCCGATTTCAGGCAACACACGAAAATTGTCTGCTATCACTGACCGGCGTCAGAACCGGATTGATTTTATCTACGATAAGCAGTCGCAACTGACGGCCGTCACCCGCAATGACGGCCTGCGGTTAAGCCTGCATTATCTGGACGGCCGGCTTAACACGATCACGATGCAGGAAAACCGCGAAGGCCAGCCTGCTGAGCAATGTCTGTTGACCTGTCAATATGACTCACAGGGCTATCTGAACGAGTGTGATGCTTTCCAGCACAACCACCTGTGGCATGAATATGATGTGCAGGGGCGGATGATCCGCTGGCATGATACCGACCAGACTGACCTGACGATAACCTATGACGAGCGCGGTCGGGTACTCAGCACCACCTCTCCCAGCGGCTACTGGCATGACCGTTTCCGCTATGATGACAACGCCCGCATTACCACCTATCTGGATGGCGAAGGGGGTGAAACCCACTACCACTACGACCCGAACGGATTGGTGATACGGGAAGTTGATCCACTGGGGCGTATTACCCGCCGTCAGTGGCGTCACAGCCTGCTGATGTGGGAAAGCGACCCGCTGGGGCAGATGACTGCCTTTGATTACAACCCTGACGGTGCATTGACCGAAGTGAAATTGCCAACCGGCGATACCTTTGCTTACGGTTATAACGAGCATGGACAGCTTATCGAAAGTGTACTGCCGACCGGCGAACGTTGGCAACTTCACTATGATGAGCAGGGCAACCTGACTGCGCTGACCCACCCACTGGGTCATCAGGAAGCATACCAGTATGGCACGCAGGGCGAATTGCGCCAGCGTCTGTTACCGGATGGCCGCCAGTGGCACTATGCCTATGACGAGAAACAACGGCTGGCCGCCGTGATGACACCGGATGGCGAAACTACCGGCCTGCAACTGGATGCACTGGGGCGTTTGCGCCAGTTCACCGATGCGCTCAAACAGCAGACGCACTACCGCTATAGCGATGATCATGCCAGCCTTAACGGCAGCCTGACTGAAGTTGAATTGCCGGATGGTGTTACCCAGCAACTGAGATATGACAGTGAACGGCGCGTGGTAGCCGCCACTGACGGGGAAGGCCGCACAACCCGTTATCAATACGGCGCTTTTGATCTGCTCAATCAGGTTACCCGACCGGATGGCACTATCCTGCACTTTGGCTATGACCGTCTGACCCGTCTGAATTCGGTCACCACCTCCACGGGGGAAACTTATCGTTATGAGCGGGATGCCGCGGGTCAGATCATCCGGGAAACCGATTTTACCGGACGTACCCTCGAATATCAGTACGATAAACTGGGACGCCGTACACTGACTCAATACCCCGATGGCCAGCAACTTCGCTGGCACTATTCCGCCGCAGGTTTGCTGGTCAAACAGGAAAGCTGGCAGCCGGAAGAAAACCAACGGGTGCTTAAAAACACCACCACTTACGAGTACAACAAACGGTATCAATTAGTGAAAGCCACTAATGCCGATGCCATCGTCGAGTATGAGTATGAGTATGACAAAACCACCGGGTTGCCAACCTGCGAACGTATCAACGGGCGGGAAATCACGAGAAAATGGGATGAGCTGACCGGGCGTCCCGTCAGTGAAAGTGTGGAGGGCAATACCCTACATTTTGGTTACAACCAGATGGGTGCACTGAACCACTTTCAGCTCAACCAACATGCACCACTGACCTTCCAGCATGATGTTCTGGGGCGGGAAACGGTGCGGGAAAGTGCCCACGGATTTATTCTTGCCAGCCGCTATACCGCGACCGGATTGCTATCGCATCAGTCAGCAGGGCAGGCTACCCAATTCTTCAGGGAAACGCTGGCACAAAGTGACCCGCATTTTCCGCCACAAGCCTCTGCGGTCAACCGGAGCTGGCAATATGACCGCGCCCATAATGTGCGGGTGATTGACGACAGCCGCTGGGGGCAAACCCGTTACCGTTACAATACCAACGACCAAATACTGCATACCCTGTTCGAGGGTGCGCGACCGCATGAAGAGCAGTTTAACTATGATGCCAACGGCAACCTGAGCCAGCATCTGCCGGTTGATGCCTATGGCGCGATGGAGCAAATTACCCAGCACCAGAAAGCCGGACGAGTGGTACAGCAGGGGAATATCCATTATCGTTATGATGATAATGGACGTCTGGTGGAAAAGACCGAACACCGTGATGGCTTCCGCCCGCAAATCTGGCGCTACCGTTGGGATACACAAAACCAGCTCACCCATTGTGAAACTCCGGATGGCTCACGCTGGCATTATCGCTACGATGCTTTTGGGCGACGAACCCGTAAACTGAAGGTTCACGATGGTGAACTGACCGCCGCTAATTTGCAGTTGTGGCTGGCAGGTAAACCGGATTTAGCGCCAAGATCCGATGCTATTATGGGGCAGGAATATCTGTGGAGCGGCGATCAGCTTATCGAAGAAGTGCCGATTTACGCCGATGGCACACCAGTGGAAGATCAACGTATCCGTTGGTTATATGAACCCGGTTCATTAACGCCGTCAGCCCGCTTTGAAAAAGGCAAGCTACACTATATTATCAGTGACCATCAGGGTACGCCGCGCGAAATGTTGTCCGAAGAAGGGGTACTGGTCTGGGCACAGCGGCTGACAACATGGGGAAAAGCGGATAAATCGCAGGTCATCGCCTCCAATAATCCGGATTATCATGTTAACTGTAACCTGCGGTTCTGCGGGCAATATGAGGATGAAGAGAGCGGGTTGTATTATAATTTTCATCGTTATTACTCGCCGGAGACCGCGCAGTACATTTCGCCTGACCCGATCGGGTTATTGGGCGGGGTAAATCCGTATGGGTATGTGCATAATCCCTCAAAACTTGTCGACCCGTATGGGCTGAGTGGGACTTCACAGGTTGCAAGTAAACCTGATTTTTATGTCGGACCAGATGGACCTAGTGCAACTATGCCTTCGACTGCATATAGATATATGAACAGCGAAGGGCCATATGCTGCTATGACAATAGAAAAAAAATCTGCGCCGTTAAGTTACTTTGGATACACAAAATATAAATCAGGTCATGAAGCCAGAGATGCCTATCAAATATTTTATGAAAAAGGTAATCCTGACTCTTGGAGTGATGCTCGGTTGCTAGGCAAATTTGATACATTGCAGCTTTATAAAAATGGTGTTCCTCAAGTAAAGGTTCCTCTTGCTAACGGTGATAAAGGTCCAGGATTGGAACTATTTACTAGTGCATATCCTCAATACGGTAAGGGAGGAGCTGTACAGTTGCTTCCTATAGAAAAAAATCTTCCTGTTACTTTCGATAAAGTAACTATCATTCCGGAGTAACTATATGACAGAAACAGAACTGCGAAAAAACCTTACATATCTAGTAGATAAGTACATGCCAGATAATGAAAAAAAAGAAGAGCTATACACTTATATCCAACGAGAAAATGTTCCAGTAAAAGGAATATTGGCAGATTTCAACGAATATAAGACAAGGACAGTCGAACAAGTTGACGGTAATCTAATCAGAGAGATATATTTTTACTATTGTTAACAATAGATAATTAAGCTGGGAAGATCACAGGGATCTTCCCAGCTTTGTTCTTTTTAAGATCTGCTCAACGAACAGGGGATGCAGGTCTGGACACAGTGGCTAACAACATGGGGGAAAGCGGATAAATCGCAGGTTATCGCGTCTAACAATCCGGATTTCCATGTTAACTGTAATCTGCGGTTCTGCGGGCAATATGAGGACGAAGAGAGCGGATTATATTATAATCGTTTTCGTTATTACTCCCCGGACACGGCGCAGTATATATTGCCCGATCCCCTGAATTTAGCGGGTGGTGTGAATCCATATGGATATGTCCACAATCCTTCGAAATTCGTCGATCCTTACGGATTATCTTCAACATCTGAAGTCAAAGCAGCATCTATTCAGTCACCATCAGAATTTGCTAGAAGTTGGCAAGGGCAGGGAGAGTACCCCGGTGTTGATCGCTTTAAAGATATTACGGTAAAAAAAGATACAATATTAATGGCTGGAGCTCCGGGACAAGGTAATTTTTATACTACAGTTAGTGCTATAGAAAGAAGTGGATTTTCTCAAGAAGGTGTATTTAAAGGCTTACAAGTAATGCCTCATCCACAATTTGGATATAGACCCGGTATGACGGCTTATCGAGTTCTAGAAGATACACCAGCTGCATTTGGCATAGTTAGGGCTAATCCTCAACATGGAGCCGGAGGATTACCTCAAATTGTTATTAAAAATTATGAGGGAATTCTAGAACCTTTATACTCGGTGAAATTGATAAAATGATATATTTTAATGGTGATATAAGTCTAAATGGAATAATAATAAATCCATTAATTACATTGGATGACTTTCTAACCCTAACATTAGATCTTAATCCTAAAAAAATGTATGACTTTGAAGGTAGAGTCAGCTACTCAATAGATGACATTCTCTTTTTAGATAAAAATTATATTATCAACGTTGTTTTCCAAGATGGGATTATTGATTTTATTAAATTACTTCCATTTAATAAGGAAAAAGAGAATAAAATCAATGTATTTACCAACGAAAACCAGATGAGGAACAAATTGATTAATGATGATTTATTAAAATCATTATTTGGTTCATCAGAGAAACTATTTTTCCTATGGGGAAATATTGAGTCTGTGGATGATAATAAATCGGGTATGTCATACATCATCATTTCATATAAACAACAATAATTGGTTAAATTAAACACGAAAAGCCGGAAAAATCCACATGATCTTCCGGCTTTTTATAATAGCCCCAATCAGTTCCCATATACTGAGTTTAAACCTTGGAAAATAGATGGTGTCAAAGTATTAGAAGATTGGCCTTTGAGGTAATGTATGGACTCTATTGAACAATCAAAAAAGTTAAGAGTCCTTTTCCTTTCACTATGGGAAATTATGCGTGTTAATGGTGGAGGAAATTGGATAAAGGGCATTGAGAACGTTATTACACTGCTGACGCCCCCAACATATGGGGGTACAAACGATGCACAATCTGCTATTGAAGATGCTCGCCGTGCATATGGATCTATGTTCGGAGGTTATGGTGGTTTTTCTGAATACTTTATTTGGCGGGATGATTTTAATGAACGACTTAAAGCCAATAAAGCATTAGATAAAATAAAAAACGATATCAATGATACGTTTAATTAATACAGAATCGGAAAGATCTCAGTGATCTTCCGGCTTTGTTCTGTTAGGAGCTGCTCACTCCCTTGCTCTTAGTTGCTTTTATAGTCACCAATCAGCTCTCGCATCCGCAGCTTAATTTCACTAATTTGCTCGCGCTAGCGCTGGTATTGTTGTTTGAGGCTGTTCGTCTCGTCGCTGCCGGGGATGAGTACTAAACAGCCCTCCATGATTTTGACTGTGACCGAGTCGCCAATGGTTAAAGAACAGTTTACCAAGTCAGGAACCAGATTAGACGGTAGGGCCGATCAGATAGTCTTACCATTAGGTTATCCAATAAGTTGGGTAAAAGATGTAAGGTTTTTGAAGTAAGGGGAATTTGATATATGAATAAAGAACAGTTACTTATAAAGATAGTGAAAGCAATAGATTTATTGGAGGAAGAAAAAAGAAATAATAAAAATCAGTTGCAATCAATAATAAATTTGTTCATAAAAACAAAAGAAAAATAATCAATAATAGCTTAAAGTACAATGACATACGAAGTTACGCAAGAATGTATGTCGAAATGTATAATGATTATATGAATCCAATGCTCAATTATCTTGATGAAGTTGGAAAAGACGTTGATGATTATTTAAGAAAATAATTTTGGCCGGAAAGATCCCCGTGATCTTCCGGCTTATTGTTATGTACCCGGCACAGCGCTTAATGTTATAGCCATAAAGAAAACATCCTCACCTCAACAATCAAAATAGGAATAACATGATAACGGTATATCAATATATTTATGACAAGATGATCAAAAAAAGAGAAGAGATGCGCAGCTATTTACTGGGTCCGTTGAGTGATGATTTACCCGAAGAATATAAACCGATACGTGAACTTTATTATACGGGTTCAGCCAAAGGAAAATCCTATGTGGAGAAAATGATCATCAAAACAGCCGATGATCTCCTTCTTTTACAACTTGAAAAGATGGATAAACTACGGTTTTTGGAAAATGGTCAGGACATGTTTTCAATGGAGTTAAAACTCAATGAATACAATAGCATTGTTCATGTACCCCAAAACCTCAGTTTCTGCTCAATAATGAAAGAGTTGATTGAGGAAGAAAACAATAACCATATTTCGCGATTTGTTTATTGAATGACCTTGTTAAAAAAAGATAAATTACATCTCAATGATGTAATTTATCAATAAAGCACTTATTTATGTTGAAAATAGGATTGGGTTAAGCTCCTGTGAAATGCAGTTTCAAACCCAGTACTTTTGATATTTTGTATACCGTATTAAACGAGGGGTTGCCTTCACCGGATAACGCCTTGTATATCCCTTCACGGCTTATTCCTGATTCTTTCGAGAGTTGACTGATATTTTTTCTTCTGGCTATGTTGCCTAATGCTTTAAATAAATATTTTGTATCATTCTCTTCGATAGCCGCATTTAAGTAGGCCTGAATATCTTCTTCCGTTTCTAAAAACTCCACAACATCAAATTTTTTTGGTTCTGTTTTCATTTTAAAATCCCCATTCTTTCGCAAGTTGCTTTGCTTTCTTTATATCTGCCTGCTGGCTGCTTTTATCTCCACCACAGAGTAATAATATGATTTCATTATTTTTGTTAGCAAAGTAGACACGATAGCCTTGCCCGTAATGTATTCTAAGTTCCAAAACCCCGGCTCCCACAGGTTCAACATCGCCAAAATTCCCCTCTTCCATTCTTTCAATTCTGATTAAGATTTTGGCTTTTGCTATCCTGTCTTTTAAGGATTTTAACCATTTTTCAAAATCTTGCGTCCTTTCAATGGTTATCATGCTCACCTCTAAAGCTAAGATCATTATTGTATGTCAATAACACGGTGTGTCAACCATGGTTAACACACCAACGCCATCCGCAATAAACAGTATTACACCGCTCAGACGGGTATCAGATCAGATTCTGTCATCAACATAATTTTGCCGTAGCCAAAAGCAACTTGAACGGGATTATCCAACAAACCGGTTTCCGTTAACCAGTCGCCAGCCAGATACAGCTCGCCATTATCACGCACCCAATCGATGCCTTGATACGGATCATTTTCCGCCGTGTGAGACAGGGGAATCACATCAGGCTCTGCCAACGTCAACATCAGCCCGTTATTATATTGCTGGATATGAAACAAAGTATTCGGCATAAAGCCCATCTGTTGCATATCGTCACCGCTTAAGACACATTCCGGCAGTTCAGCATTATCAGTAGAAAAATGAAGTTTCATCGGTTCCTTCCTTGTTTAATCGGTAAAATAAAATGCGAGTGGCTTCGCAAAAGAAAAATTTTGCCCTTTAAGCGCAAAGCGCCGCTCACACAGGCGTGTTCAATATGATTTTTCATTGATAGAACAGGGTATTATGCGTTTATTTCGGCAGCTTCTTAGTTAATTTTCCGGGAAATTGCCGCAGCCAGTGTGCCACAGCGATATCATCCCATTCACCTTCATTCAGGCTTTTTAAACAGTGCCACAGTTCATAGAAATTTTGGCTGGTGATGATCAGACAGCCCGGCATCACTCTGATTTTTAATGGATCATTAATGGAAAATCCCGCTTCCAGCAGCCATTTTCCGCTTAAGTTAATGGCAGGGATCGTGCGGTTAACTCCCTTAGGACGATAAACCACTTTCTGATAACGTTCGGGTTGGGAAATTTTGTAAATGCAGATGCCTGCAGTAGAATGCGCGTCAGCCATAATAACTACTCCGATAGTTGTTGCGGTTAGCGGTTTTATCGTGTTGCTGCACGGTAAAGCCGCGTCGAATTTTCACCGCCACTCTATCTCCCGTCCAAATAACATACCACTGACAAAAATTGCCTTTGCAAAGCGGCTCGCAAGAAGTCGAGCAAAATTTGCACTATTATTCGTATTGTAGTAATGTTCCTATATTGTGAATTCAAACAGGAGGTGTAGCCATGACCATCACAACCCTATCCAGTCGGGAGCTCAACCAGGATGTTACCCGCGCGAAGAAAGCGACCAAAAACGGCCCCGTCTTTATCACCGATCGCGGCAAGCCTGCTTATGTGTTATTGAGCATCGAGGAATACCGGCTGCTGACCAAACAGCATCGCAACATCGCTGATTCACTGGCAATGCCGGGAGTTGCGGATATTGAGTTTGAGCCACAGCGCGTGACTATCGAAACCCGCCCTGCGGATTTCTCATAATGTATGTACTCGATACCAACGTAGTGTCCGAGCTACGAAAAATTCGGGCCGGGAAGGCCGATCCAAACGTGGCAAAATGGGCTGAAAGTGTCGATGCAGCCGATCTCTTTGTTTCCGCCATTACCATAATGGAATTAGAGCTTGGCATTCTGTTGATTGAACGTAAGGATGCTACGCAAGGAACCCTGTTGCGGGCGTGGCTGGAACAACATGTCCTGCCGGAATTCACTGAACGCACGTTACCTGTTGATACCGCCGTGGCACAACGCTGCGCACGGTTGCATGTTCCTGACCGCGCCAGCGAGCGTGATGCACTGATTGCAGCGACAGCGCTTGTGCATGGAATGGCGGTAGTTACGCGTAACGTAGCCGATTTTCAGCCGACAGGTGTTACAATCCTCAATCCGTGGGAGCCGAACTCTTAATGTGTATTAGCTGCGACTTAACCTGATGGTGTCCTATGGCAGAGCACAGATACATCTGACTGTCGGTTAAGAGTAAGGAGCGGAAGTTCCCTGTGGCCATCAATGTCCAAGTTGCAGAGTAGCTAACTAAAAGGATGACTAACAAAGCAGTGGATATTCAGAATTACGATGGTTAGTTTCTTCTATATCGCAATTTTCCTGTGGTGTTTGCTTGTTTTTATGATATTCCTGAAATATCTTCTTCAAGTTCTTTTGCGGAATTGGCTATTTTAAATTTAAACTTTCGCTCTATTTCACTATTGCTTAACATTTTTGCCTTATCTTTACCTATCCACATTGAAACAAGTTCTCGCTTCTGAGATATATCTAGGTTGTCAAAGTTAGGTATGTATTTAAATGTGTCCGCAGTTCCACGACGAAGTTCATAGAATGTTTTTATCAAAGATTTTTGTTTTATTTCAGATGAAAGACTGAATCGGCGGATAAGATGACTTACGGTATGATTAACGGAGCGAAGTTGGGCCGTTGTGGATATTTGCGAGAAGTATGATACCCATCCCAGGCGTTTCCCCTCAAATACACACCCTGTGATTCTAAGGTTGAGTTTCCACTGACAGTACGCTATGGCTCGCTCTTTATCGCACTTATTCTTAGCCTGCAGTACCGCATGCTTGTATGCAGTGAAAATTTTTGCTAGTGAGGATTCGAATCTGAGAATACTCTCATGCTTGATTAATAATTCTCCTTGGCTTATGTGATAACCAAGAAAGTCAAAGGATTCATCCAGATTACCAACTTTGGATTTTGAGTTCTCCTCATTTAGTGGATGAGGATTTAAATTCAATAGTTGGAGCTTCTTAATAACATGAGATGCCATCGTTTCGGCTTGGCTATTTGGGGTCAGAATAAGAATGTCATCAACATAGCGCATGAACCAGATATCTGGAATTTCATTGATTTCCTTATCGAAAATGGATAAAGAAATCTCAGCCAAAATGTTTGAAATTGCTAGCCCCTGAGGTACTCCTCTGGGGTTCGCTGAGGCGCCTTTGCTACCTTTAAATTCACTTACTGTAGGAACGACCAATGACGACATTATTAATTTTCTAATCTCGCTCTTTCTAACCTTATTTTTTATTGCATCAGCTATCAGTGTATGTTTAATTGAAGGGTAGAAGGTTCTGAGATCTATCTTAGCATATTCTGTATATAGGCCGCTATTCAATGCAACCTTCAGTGAATCAATTACTTTATGTGGCAGTCTCAACCTAGAGTCAGGATAAATTTCTGTAAGACATTCGCAAAGAGCCCTGAGAGTAATCCTATCTCTGGCTGTGGGTATTGAGATCTGTCTGGGGTTAGAGTTAGCTCCCTTAGATATTAGCTTTTCTTTATAGGCTGTGAATTTGTAACTACCAGAGTTAACTTTTTCAGAAATAAATTTAATTTCATTTTTTATCGTTGAGTCGAGTTTAGAAGGGCGAACTCGGTCGATGCCAATAGCACCGGATTCTTTTATTTTTTCCTTATATACTTTGAGGAGGTTTCTTTCCGAAAAGGATTTTTTAAAGATTCGACCAGCAGTCATAGGCTATCCAAACAAGCGGGAGTAGGTAAAAGGAATAAGTAAATATGAATCGCTTTATTTTCCAGCCTAGAACTGTTCGTTTTTCTTTCTTGGTAGGGATCCTTGTTGTAAGTCCTACCTGGGCTACACGTGCGATTTGATCATCTATATCAAGATGATTCTCAACTTCATCGAGCAATTCATGATATTTTTTTCTTTGTTCAAGCGTTAATGGTTGCCCAATTGTAGTATCAGAATAGAGCCGCTGTAGTGCAAGATAATTCCTCCTCATGGATATTGCTCTGCCGCGGAAATCCAAGTTTGAAACTACAAGTGAAATACCTAGTAAAGCCACCGAAAGTATTGTCGCAAGAATATCGGTGTTATTCCCTAGGACTTTTGGAAAGCGTAATGTCACGATTGAAAGCACTGCACTTAATATAGCATACCAAACGAGGATGAACTGAGAGTGTTTTTCAAGCCACTCCAGGCGATGATGTGCATTAATACGTGCTTTATATGTAAACCAGATATTGTCCCGCATGAAAACTCCCTTTTATTTTTTGGGATATGGAAGGGGCAGGAAAGATTGGAACCGTTGAACACCCTGCTAAGCAGGATCAGTGAGCCTAAGCCCAACAGCAAAAAATCGCTATTCATTATCAGAGCCGCCCTTACAAAAGCAAGAGGAAGAACCTGCCCCATCCTTTTAAAGTATGACAATTTCATAAGATTAAAGTCAAGAATATGCCTTATGAAACACAGTAAGTAAACTTACGCTACCGAAGGACTTGTCCTTTTACAGCCAATTAGCTGACAGGTCTGCCCCCCATTGATAAACATAGACTGAAGTTAGCAACGTCTGCTCCTGGCTGTGAGTTCAACTGGCTAATACCAATTACCGCATACGCCGCTGAATATCCTCCAGAATGTCATTAAGCCTCTCAATGGCCTGCGCGTTTTCCGCAATGGACTGGCTATGATGCGCATCGACTCTGGCTTGCTCATTGAGTTGATTCTGTAAGCGCCGCCCGATTTCTGTGTCCAGAAAATGATCCCGACTGGCCTCTACTATCCAGCCGGTATCATTGGACGCGACACCGCTGACCCATGATGTCCACTCAGAAGCGTTACCCGATTTGTCCACCAGCCGAGCCCGAAAATAGAGCTTCTCCCCAGCCGCCAGCCCCTGCAAAGTATGGGTTCGTTGCGGATAGGAAATATCGGCGAACTGCAGCGTGTCATCATCTTCTCCGTTTTTGTTGTAGCAAATTTCCGTTTTCAGCAGAACATCCGTTGGGTTGGCAAAGTCCCAATCCAGCCGGATACCAAAAAGTAGCGACGTGGTTTGGAGGGACTGCGGTGCCGACGGAATCTCTTTGCGGCTACCTAGCAGGGTATCCTGTGTGTTCATCCAGATACTGGATATTGCCGCGGCATTAGTCGCCCTGACCCGCGCCTGATAGCGCCCGTCATCAACATTCGGTACCTCAAGGCCCCGTACAGTAGTCTGGGGAGCCGTTATCCAATTACCGTTGTCTTTGCGCCATTCGACTTCATAGGCCACGGCACTGTCGGCAGCATCCCATGTGATCTGCAACGTGTTGGAGATGATGCCCTGATTCAGTGAATAATAACTGTCAATGAGAACATCCTTCGGTGCCGGCTGAACACTGGGTGGAATAATGGTCACGGTGCGTTCGTCAATGCGGATATCCTTGTCGATAAGTGCGTACTTGTCGGGATTGTGCTCAACCGCTGTGATGTCAAATGACACGCCATCCTCCCCCGCTTTGATACCAATAACCCGGAAAGGTTGCTCCGGTTCATAGCGAGATTCAATGACCCAGATTGAACCTACTTCAGGTTGTTCTGAATAGGCATAGCCACGATCCCACACAGAAACCTCCTGTCCGTTGATCGCTGAAATGAGATCCCTTTCTGCCTTACCTGACGGCAGGTTGATAACCAGCCAATCCCCCACTTTTGCCGACGGCACCCGATCCAAGGTGATAATGTATCGCCTCGGCACGGCCTGAATACGACCGCTCCTTCCCACCCCTGACAACAGATTATCCGACACACCGATAAGGTAACCTGGCAAAGGAATGTAGCCCTCCAGTCCGACGGTGAAATTGGCTGTCCGGTCATGTTCGTTGGTGTGCAACACCCATTTGCCACGCCGGATCGCTTCACTTTGGCTGATACAACCGATGGCGGTAATATCGGCCTGCCGAATACCATAGCGGCGTATTAAGCGATGTTCAAACACAGGTTCGATAGCATCCTGATAGCCGTTCTGCGGATCGGACCAACTCACCATGGCCGTGGAGTAATGGGTTTTCTCGCTGGCACTGGAATAGGTGAATTTGCCGTCACGCACATTGGCACAGGTAAAGAGGTAATCCATATCGCGCGGCATGTCCGCCAGCACGTTCATGTTATTATTGGACCAGAAAGTCATCCCCCGGAAGATCCCCGCAATGTCACGTAACACGGCCCAGGCATCTTCTTGTGACTGAATATAGACATTGCAGGTGAAACGCGGCTCTTCACCGCCTTCACCATCCGACACCATCTGGTCGCAATATTGAGCGATGCGGTACAGATCCCATTTTGCCAGATTCAGGTTTTCCGTTTTCACCCGGGTGCCGATGCTGAAGCGGTCATTGATCATCAGGTCATACAGCACCCATGCAGGATTGTCGCTCCATGACCATTTGAAGGTGCCATCCCAGCTGCCATGATAATAACGGCGACGGGGTTCCAGATAATAATTGCTTGGCACTCGGATGATGCGCATCTTGGGTTCGCAGGTGATTTGTGGGATATTGCGGAACTGTTTGGCATCAAACTGAACAAATAACAGAGCCGTTTCCGGGTAGCTTAATTTGGCATCGATCACCTCAGTGATGGCCTCCACCACCATGGCATCAGCGATTCGATTACTGTTCTGTTTTGGCGTTAACCGCCGAAGACGCAATTGCCAGCCCGAATGAGCTTGAGGTAAATCCACCCGATGAGAGCGTTCGTATTTAGTGGTGCTTTTGCCATCCACGGCGGTTTTCAGGATTTCCTTAAAAGCGCCGCCATCGGTGGCGAGGTCAATGGCATATTCAATGCGATAGCCCACTGTATCCCCGTTTTCTTTTTGCCTCTGCAACTGAGGCCACGATAACCGCAGGCGAACTGCTGACAGTTGAGTATTGGTCACCGTCGTCACCCATGAGCTAACCAGTTCCGCACTAACGGTTCGGGCATTTTCAACCGCTGGCATACCGGGGATATACGCCTGATAGGGCGTGCCGGGGCGGAATTCCCATTTGATCCCTTCAAAATTGGGTCTGCCGTCAGAGCCAATAAGCGGCGTGTTATCCAGAAAAATACGCTGACCATCCAGATCGCCCGCAAATTCTCCCTCACCAAGCGCGAGGATAATCTTGGTATAGGAAGTGGATTGCAGGGAGTCCGGTGCTTCCACTGGGGTGCGCGGCTGCTGACGGCCGCCTTTATTACCTTGAATTGGCTGCTTTTCCATATTTTATATTCAGAGAGTTATTGTTGGTCTTCAGAGTAGATACCCGCTGAAATGATGGCACCACCAATACGGCGTCTGCCGTAGCCAATGGGCACAGGATTTCCCTGTGCCACGGTGTTCACCGGACCACCGAAAGCATAGGAGGGTTTGTTGTCGGGATCTTCACGTCGTGCCAGCCCGCCCGGCATAGGTGAGAGCATCTGCACCACGCCACCCAACATCATTCCAACCCCGGACATGACCATTGGCGCACCAAACGGGGTCGCCCACAAAAATGCGCCAGCAACCACCATCACCGCGCCCAGAATGGTCTGAAAAACACCGGCATTTTTGCTACCAATAATCATCGGGGCAATACGAATATCGTCCTGCCCGACAAATACCAACTCTTCTCGGCTGATATTGTGTTTTCCATTAAACACAGCAAAGGTCAGCCCCTGTTCTTTGGCAGTCAGCAGGAAGTGTTCAAATCCTTTAATCAGCACGGATAATGCCCGGATTGCTTCCTGCGGGGTAGAGACAGCCAGTTTATGTACTCGCCCGAACTGAGTCCCCAGTACACCGTAAAGCCGCACGGTTCGTAATGTGTTCATGAAGTGACTTCCCTAAACAAAAAATCCGCTGAAGCGGATGAGTAACGCAAAGTGATGATGGTACGTTCCTGCCAGTAGCCATGATAAGGTTCTCGCTTGCTGAGCTGTCCATACAGATGGTGCAGCATCAGGCTGTCCCCCAGATAAATAGCTGCATGATTGGGTTCATTGGCCTGCACCTGCATAATGATCACATCCCCTGTCTGTAATTCACCGCGACACGCGACAAATCCGGCAGCGGCATACTGTTTCATATACAGATTTTCGCCCCGAACCCACCAGCTATCGGTACGTTCAAAATCAGGGAGTTCAATAGTTCGTTCCAGTCTGAACCAATCACGCACGATGGCATAACAATCCCAGATACCGTGCACGAACGGGCGGCCAATGAGTGGTTTAATGCCTTCAATTGGCATCAGGGTACGGATATCCCCTTCTGGCCACGAAACAATCACCCAAGGAATTTGTGACAGGTCACACTGGGCGATATCCAACTGGCTCGGCTGTGTGGTCGCGTCAGGGTGGCTGTGAACAATGGCAATAATTGAACCTTTGTCTTCGGCAGCGGCATAATCCTCAGGGTGAATACTGAACTGTTCCGTGGGTGACAGTGCGGTGTTGCGACAGGGAAGATAATGCTGCCGACGATGCTGTTGAATGATCAGCCCGCAACATTCATCCGGATAGGTGGACTGAGCATGCGCCATGATGGCGCGGGTCGTGGATTTTCGCAGGATTGTCATGGTTATCGCCTCAGCAACGCTGAACCGGGGAAGCCGCCAAAAGGCAGCTGTTCCGTGTCACCAAAACGTTTTTTACAATCGCTCATCAGTCCCCCGCAGGCATCCGCCGCCGGCTCATCGGTCGGCTTACCTCTTTCAGTAAAATATTGGGTGCCGGTGTAGCCACACGGCGACTGGCGGTACTGTCCACGCATACACCATGTACACAAGCTATGAATTTGCCGAGTCGGGATTTTAATGCCTTGTAAATCGGCTGGGGAGGAGAGGGAAAACTGAATGTTTTCGTTATCTTCTTGCGTTTTGCTGTCGATGTAGAAAACCTCGATTTTCTCCTGTGTCGGATCGGCTTGCGGGTTGCCGCCGGGAAAATTACGGGCATCCAGATAATGCGCAAAGGTCATGCGGATCGTGACACGCGCTTGCACCATGTTTTGGTAAGCCAGACATAACGCACTGAGCGAGCCGTCCAGATTGGCCACATTGAGGGTCGGTGTCACCGCCCGCCCATCGCCAGTAACTTCCAGTCCTTCAATGCTGACGGGCCACGGTTTATATTCGACGCCCTGCCACCAGAGGGATTTAGCGGGTAAGTTATCTGCACTTTCCAGTTCGGCCCCGGTGTAAACGATAGGGTGATTGTGAAAATACAGCTCTGGCCCACCAAACGCTGAACCGTCAACTGCAAACAATAAGACTTTGCTCCCCGGCTCAAGTTGCTGGAGAGTGGCATTGATTGTCATGGTAAAACCTCTTAAGGGTGATAAATGCGGGTAAATGTCACGGAAAGGGTGAAATAAGTACCATTGGCCTGAATAGTGAATTTTCCCGCCTGATATAACCCAAGTTCAGATAACGGATTACGCCATTTGAATGAGCGCCAGCCCTGATGTTCACGCAAAAAATCCATGATAGGCTGTATGTCTGACTGTGCCCCGACAAAAGACAAGGGCCAGCTTTCTCGCTGCGTGTTGATCCCATCGCCTGACGTTTGTTTATAACCATCACCAAACTGGACGGTACGCACAATAGGCTCAAACTCCCCACTTGTACCTACCCTTGCAGGGAAATCAAAGGTTTTTATCATCATCGGCCTCCTTTAATCGCCGCACTGAGTTCACCACCTTGACTTAGACTTTTATGCAGTAAAAATTTGAATCGTTGATCGACAAATTTCGCGATATCCTGCCCCGCTGATTCCGCACCACGAGATGTTTTTGTGTCATGGGTGCCATCGGAATGGATCACAATATGGACGGTGTTGAAGGTTTGGTTGTCCGTACTGCCGGTGGCCTGCACACCCAGCTTACCGTCAGTACCGCGTTTGAGTGGCAAGATGGCTTCGGGTCCCGCTTCCCCCATCACTCCGCCCCCTTTGGCAAACTTAAACAAGGTCGGGCTACTGACAATCTGCCCGCTGTACTGACTTAAATCCGCAGATTGATAAACGCCACCTTTCGCATTCATGATGGGACTCTTCCAGACATCTGGGGTAATGGTTGTTCCAGAACCGACTGAAGACAGGCCGCCTCCCGCTGAAGACAATGCGCTGGCTCCCATACCTCCCATTGCGCCCCCAAAGAAACCAGAGATAGCTTTGGTTATCAGTGCCTGCATCGCAATACGGATCAGATCCTGAATGATGGATTGTGCCAGTGATGCCGACAGTTCCCGCATGGATTCCGAAAATGATTTTGTGCCTGTCAACATGCCTGTTAACGAGTTACCCGTGCGTTGCTCGACCATATCCAGCAGATCCATCTGCATTTTCTGAAAATCGCCTTGTGATGCATATAAATCCTTTGCGGCGGCAAATTGCGCGTCTTTGGAGCGATTAGCCGCTGCTGTTATTAACTGCTCATGACGTTCTTTGCTGAGAAGTCCGTTCCGGTAGTAGGTGTCGTAAAGCGCGGTTTGTTCTATGAGCTGATTTTGCAGTTGCACAACGGGATCAACCTCACCCGTCATATCCAGATGCGGGGCGGAAATTTGCTTCGCCTGTTCTGCTAATTTGTCTTTTACCGAAGTTTGATACAGTGTTTTACTGGCAAACAGGTATTCCTGTTCGGTCAACAATCGTTCGCGGTACAGGGCTTTAAGCTCTGCGCTGGCTTCTTTTTCCTGCCGAATCAACGCGGCTGCCGGAGAATACTTTTCTGCCAGTTCCAGCCGCTGCTTTTGGTGATTTTCGGCATTGAGGGTTTTTAAGCGTTGAAGCTCACTTTCCGAAGCCATACCCGATTTGCCAACTTCATGGATTTTACCCAGCATTTCTTTCTCGCTGAACCGAATGCGATCCAAGCTGGTGGCATGGGTCTGCTCAATTTCCTTACGTAACTGCTGATAAAGGTTAAGTGATTGTTTGCCTTGTTTCTCTTCTTTGATGAGATCTTGGCCTGTCCACGGATTACCCGTGCCGTTCCCCTCGGGTTTTGGCGGCTCCGGCGGTGGTTGGTCAAAGATACCCGCTACCGATGTTGCCTGTAGGTTTTTCTTTCTTGCTGTTTTATTTTCTATCCCTTTGAGGATATCTTCTCTTCGACTGAGTAATACCCGACCTTGCTTTTCAACTTCTTTCGGATCTTCATAAAGAAAACTCAAGAACCCTTTTCGACGATTTTGTAATCGCTTGATTCGGGTTTGAGAATACCGTTCCAGTTGGCTATCAATCTGCTTGAGTTCTTCTTTCAGGTGGTTGATATCATCGTCAGTTTTATCAAGCTCGACTTCCACCTTAATTCTGGAAAGACGTTGCAGTCCAGCCACCGTTTCAACGGTTTCATCCTTTAAGTGCCGCAACCCCTCTCTGGCTTGAACGCTATGGTGATATAATCCATACAAGGCTGAACCCACCAACATCGCTGCACCAAATGGCCCACCAATCATGGCAAGTGCGCCACGGGCAACTCCCCCGGCGGCAGATAATGCCCGATAGGAATAAGAAAGCCGGCGGTTAGCCGCTTCAAGTTGCCCGGTTGCCTGTGTTTGCAATTTGAGAGCTTCCGTTTCCTGCCGGATCAGGATTCTTTTTTCTTTTGCGTAATTGACGGAAAGACCGTGCAAGCGATTTGTGCTTTCCAGATATTTAATGTGCCTGCCCTGTGCTTCCGTTGAACGCAGCGTGGCATTGGCCTGTTCAATTGTCCGTTTTGCGGTTTCTGCCTGCTGTTTAGCAACATCACGAGCGGCTTTTTCGGTGGCGCGCCATGCCGTAATATTTTCACGTAATCCCGCAGTCAGCTTAGTCGCCATCACAGGAATTAACGTATGCAATGCCACACTGGCAACCAGATTAAAGTTTTCGGACAACGCATTGATCGCGCTGGTGGCATTTTGTACCCCGCTACGCAACGGACCATCGGCGTTCTGGCCGATTTTAATCGCCATTCCCTCAAAGGCACTGGCTAACACATCCAGATCAGCGCTCAGGTTATTCGCCCGTTCAGATGCCTGATCATAGGCGACCCGGGTATCGGTCAGTGACTGCGTTAACGCATCCAGCTTGCCACGACCCACCACCAACTGAGACGCGGCACTGATATTCGCCCGCCCGAACAGCTTCGCGGCTTCCGCTGTGGACAGGTTTTTGCTTTTAAGGTGATCCAGTGCTGATCCCAGCCCCACCACCGAAGGCTTGAGTTTCTTGTCGTTGGATTTCTCCAGAGCCAGAATAATATTGCGGATCGCGGTCCCGGCTTCTGCGCCTTTTATCCCGCCTGCCGCCAATATCTGGATCACAGCATTCAGTGCTTCAAAGCTTATCGCGGCCTGTGCCGCGACCGTTCCGCCATTTTTAATCGCCTGCGCCGTTTCGTTAATTTCCGACGAACCGTATTTTGCGCCGGCGGCCAGTACGTTGATATAACGATCTGCCTGCGCAGCGCTGGCCCCAAACTGATTTAACGATAACGCCAGTGCTTTGGTGGCTTCAGGTAATTCGATACCGGACGCCTGCGCCAGAATCACCGCTTTTTCCGTCGCCTGCGTCAGCGCTGCCGTGTTTTTCAGCAATTCCGGTTTCGCGGAGGCCATTAATTTCAGGGCATTGGCAATACCGGTTGCCCCGAATTCGGTGGTTCGGCCTAACTGCTGGGCGGTTTCATCCAGTTTCTTTAACTGCGCACCCGTGGCACCCGTAATGGCAGACAGGTCGGACAATGCCTGACCATATTGGCGGGTATGGGAAATCATACTGCTCAGTGAAAACCCCATTCCTGCCAGTAACGCCAGTTGCCCGGACACAGATTTAATGTGTGATGCCAGAGAGCTATAGCTCTTTTTCACCTTGTTGGCATCTGCCACCGATTTATCGTTAAAACGTTCAGACTCCCGTCCGGCATAACGATAGGCATCCATCATCTGGGACTTAAATGCGGTGGCATTGACCAGCAAGCCGACCGTTAATGTCGATAAATTAGCCATAAATTAACCTAATAATTTCATCACAGCCTCACACTGGAGCTGAACCGTATCAAGGGGCGGCGAAACAGACGGATTGTCTGGCTGTTTGCGGTTTTTCAGTCGGTAATAGGCCTGCCATTCGTTAAGCGTGGCGGCGGGCAGAGACAGGATGCGATAGGGATCAATTTCGCCGAGCTGTTCAGCTAACGTGAAAGCAAAATGCAGCCACGACGAGTGGGTCAGTTTTTTTCGGCCTCCTCCAGTGTACCGATGGCGTGACGCTTCACGGTCTGAATGGCTTCAATCAGGGTGGCGTTATCGTGGATCGCCATTAACTCATCGGTGGTGGGCAAGTCAGCCTTATCAATGGGTTTTCCCTTATCATCCACCAGACAATCCAGCACCATCTGGATATTCAGGCGGGAGGCCTCGCGCCCGTTTCCGGCATCACTTAACGTTTCCGCTTTTTCTTCCAGTTCCAGTAATTCCAGTGCCGTCATCCGGCGCAGGTTGATTTGGGTGCCAAATAGCGCCACCGCTTTAATCTGTGGACGCGGGGTAAGTAAGGCGGCTTTCAGTGTTTTCATTGGGTCACTCCTGTTTTGGTGTCAGCGATACCCCAGACGAGGTTGTTTTGTTTGCCCTTGACGGTGATTTGAATCACTTCACTCGCCGGGGCGTTAATGTCGTTCATTTCCCAGCCGGACAGTGCCAGCACCATTGTCGCGGTGCGCTTATTCGGCAGGGCGATGTAAAATTGCACCGTGTCGCGCTTTTCAGCCGCGTTCAGGAAAGAAACAAAATCGGAGTTCTCCGGATCATCAATAAAGCCGAGGGATTTTTCCGGCCCCTCCGGCATATCGGAAATAAACTGTTTATTGGTATCCATCAGGGTGGTGCAGTCGACAAAACTGCCCGTTAGCCCAGTGGCACCCAATGCCTTGCAGTTAATCAGCGGTTTCATCTGTTCCACGCTGTCGCCGGGTTTGCCAAATTTCACGAGTGTACCCGCTGGCAGTACGGCGTATTCGGGTGAAGTTGCCATGATGTGTTCTCCTATTGACTGTACCCTGATAAAGCATCGCGGATTTCCTGCGCGAGCACTTTAATAACAGTGGTTTTGTTGTAATCCAGCGCCGGACGGATAAAGGGTTTTGGCACCTGCTTAATCGTGCCCATCTCCTGCGCCAATGCTTTTATGCGATGGGATTTTGTCGGGCCAACCTTGATAATTACTCCGCCTTTGTATTTTTTCGATTTTGTCGAACGGATCTGGATGGCATCCCGCATATGGGGACCCTCACTTTTTCGGTCATAGCCGGCATGGGCTTCCATATCTTCTTTGACGATTTCCATGGCAACTTTTCCGGTTTTGCGCAGGATTTGAGTCTGGAGATCACTGTCCAGCGCCTGCAATTTGTGCCCCAATTCCGTCCATCCCGTTGTTTTTGCGGTGATCATGTCAGATGCTCCGTGTAAGTGATGATAAAGTCCCGTGTGATACGGTAACGCTTGCGATTTTCCGTCAGTTCTTCTGCATTTTGGTACAGTGCACCGCGCGTCACGACCTGTACCGGATAATGACCGATAAACCCGTGTTGCACCGACTCCCATGCTGAGCAAATTTTACCTTCCAGCTTAAGTGCTTTTTTATAGTCATGCAGGATAAGACTGATTTGAAAGCGAGCCTCAATGAGTTGTGTCGCCGCCAGTCCAGAATTGAATTTCGCGTCACTGATACGCTGGTAGGTCACGCCCTCTAACACGCTGGACGGCAGTATCAGCGGATAGACAGGCAGTTCGGTTAATCGCGTTAAATCGGATTGAAGTTCAGGTTCTATCATGACGCACATCCGCCTCCGTGGTAATAATGGCTCGGTCGGTGCGGTTGCGGTCTACGGCGCGAACGGTAAATAGCCGTCCCTGATGTTCAACCAACCAGTTAGGTTCAACGTCCTTTCTTGGCCTGACCGTAAATTGTTGCACTTCGATCACGTGTTGCTGATCCGCCGTGCGGATTTTGTGGTTGGACATGGCTTCCGCCCGTGCCCAAGTTTCAGTGACATATTCCCGCCCAATGATTTCAGCACCCAGATCATCACGGTTTTTGACAGGGCGAAACAGTTTAATGCGATAGCGAAGTGAGCCGGCTTTCATCGGCATTCTCCTATAGCGGAATAAAACGGTAGGGTTCCAGCAACGCTTTAAATCCAGTGGGTAAGGTCTGTGCCTCCCGATTTTCATACCAGTAACCCACCGCTAGCATAATCGCCAATGTGACATCGTCGGTTGCTAACAGGCCATCCGGATCACCCTCCGGCACAGCCTGCTCATACAGGCGGCGGTTCAGATAATTTTCGACCCGTTTAATGGCCGCACGCGCATAATTGTCTAATAAATCATCTTCGGTATGGTTATCACTGTCGATACGGCACTGCTGCCGGAGCAGCTCAAGTGTGGGAAAAGGCATGTCATCTCCTGATAATACGGTGACTACGCCTTATCTTCTGCTACTTTCAGCAGTTTCACGGCGTTGCTGTCCACCAGCAGGGAACCAACCCGCCTGGTGGTGTAGAAGTGAATAAAGGGCTTGTGGGTGTAAGGATCACGCAGCATACGCACACCCATGCGATCTAAAATGGTGTAGCAGCGTTTAAAGTTACCGAACGCCACCGGCACCGCACCCGCCCCCAAATCCGCAAATTGTTCGTTTTCCGCAATACCGTAGCCCAGCAGCGCAGAGGGTTGCCCCAGTTGCAGACCGGGTTGCCACAGATAATTGCCCTGGCTGTCTTTCAGGGTACGCACCTGAAACAACATGTTGTTGTTCATCATAAACTTCGCTCCTGTGCGGTACGGCTTGCGCAGGGTGTAGATCAACTGCATGATGTCGTCGGCCGTGACTGTGGTCGGCTTTTTCAGCAATCGGTGCTGCAACGTCCCCCATTTGCGATCCTTATCTTCCTGCGCATCACTGCCATAGGCCAGCAAGCCTTTCGGTTTATTTTTACCGTCACCGTGGGTAAAAGCATTTTCCTCCTGTTCAGCAAATTCCTGTGTCAGTTCAGACGAGATAAAGGCTTCCACATCGAAAAAGGCATCATCCAGCATGGTCTGGGTGGCGGCGGGATTACCGTAAATCTCACCCCATGTTGGTTCGATGGGCGTCAGCTTCGGTGTTTTCGTTTCCGGGCGTTCATCGGTTTCGCCGACCCAGCCACTGTTGGTGCCACCCTGATTGATCAACCGCTTAAAGTTGGGATTACCGACGGACACCACATGACATTCAGCACGCATCACCACCTCGTCTTTCAGAGCACTGATGATGCTGCGATCCAGTTCTTCCGGTACGGCATAGCCCCCTTCCGGATCAGCCGTGGTCTGCATGGCTTTTTGTTCCAGCTCGGCCAGTCCGTCTTCCCGTCCCTTGCGGATAAACTGGGCAAACGCCGTTTTATGCTCATTCACGGCTTTGTTATTGCTGCCCCCCGCCGGACGTTTCAGCCCGGCCAGCTCCTCTTCCAGTGCGGTTTTCAGGGCATCCAGCTCAGACAGCCTGCCGTTCAGGGTTTCCACCTGCCCGGCCAGTTTGCCTTTTTCCGCCTCAATCGCCTCAATGCGCTGGTCGTTTTTCTGCCGAAATTCGTCGAAACGCTGCTGAATTTCCTGCGCAACCTGCTGTACATCTTTGACTTCAATAGCCATAAAAAACTCCGGTTAGTTAAAATGTAATGATTTCAGTGCGGTTAATGCGTTGGCGGCTTCTGCGTCCTGCAAGGAGAGCGCACTGTAACCCGCTGACATAAAAGACTTGGCCTGTGTACGGGAAAGACCGATATCGCGCAGCACCCGCTCGATGCAATCAGAGGTGGGAATATCACCACGCGCCAAGGCTGATTTGACGTTGCTGACCCGGGCATCATCGTTGGCAGGAAAGGTCACCAGACTCACTTCCCATAAATCGAGATCTTTCAGTAAAAAAGCCGCTTTGGTCCGGTCATACTCCCCGTCTTTCAGCACATAACCGATAGACAGGCCGGAGAGTGAACCCGCTTTCATATGGGCATGTGCCCGTCTTGCCAGTGGGTCATCCTCAATCAGCAGCCGTCCTTTGAGATACAGCCCGGTTTCGTCTTCTTTCATTTCGGTATAGATACCGATGGGTTCATCCATCCGGTGCTGCCAGAGCAAGGCCGGTAAGCTGCCTTTTTCGCCCCATTGTTTCAGCGTATTGGCAAACGCACCGGGTAAAACGATATCGTCGGTACTGTCTTTCAGTCCGAATACTGAGCCATACCCTTCAAACTCGCCGGAATCACTGACAGATTTAATTTTCAGGGGCATATCAAGCCGTTGTTTGGTCATCATCGGCATGGCGTTCTTCCTCTTTTTTCGGGACTTGTTCAGGTTTCGTGGTCATGTTCATCGGTGTGAGATAAATATCACCGCCCTCGCGGGGGTTGAGTTCTTCCAGCTCCCGGCATTCGTTCGGCGCGTAAATCCCCCAGTTAATGCCGGTGGCGTAGGCTTCAAAGCGGGATTTCATATCCCCGCGCAGCAACGCGCCGGTATTAAATTTGGCGTAGAACCGCCCCTGTTTATTGGAATTGACCAGACCAGCATTAATCCGCTGTTCAATCCGGGTGAGATAAGGCACCAGCGAGTAGTTGATAAAGCCGATCCCCAGATTTTCGATATTGTTAAAGGTGGCACGGTCGGTGTTCTGTACCATATGCAACGGCACCCGGAAGATGCGGCAGATTTCCTCAAGCTGAAACTTACGGGTTTCCAGAAACTGCGCATCTTCAGCGGACAGGCTGATTTGATGCCATTTCAGCCCCATTTCCAGGATCATCGGCTTATGGGCATTAACCAGCCCCTGATGGCGGGCTTCAAAATCCATTTTCAACCGCTGATACGCCTCGTCTTTCAGTGCCTGATCTGTTTGCAATACGCCACTGGTGACAGCACCGTTGCCAAATAACCGTGAACCGTGCTCTTCGGTCGCCAATCCCAGCCCGATGGCTTGCCGGGCATAGGTGATGGGACTTAACCCGGTCAGGCCATCCAGTGTAAAAATTCGCACATGCCAGAGTTCATCCTGCATCAGCGTCCTGCTTTCTCCATTCGGGAAGGTGATTTGATACTCAGGTTGCCAGTCGTGATTGAGTTTCGCCGTCACACTGCCCGGATCGAGGGGCAGCAGCTCCACCACTTCCCCCAATGCTTTGACTTTGTAAGCGTAGAAATTGCCCCGCAGGCACAGGCAGGCAATCAGCAACTCCCAGAATTCCTGTGGGGTCATGTAGTGATTGGGGTTGACCGACAGCAGCTTATGCAGCCGCTCGTTAACGGCGCGCCGATTGCCACGTTCTAATTGTTCATACAGCAAACAGGGCAGCATACCGACGGATTCCGCCAGCACCCGCACACAACTGAACACCGCAGTTAACTGCATGGCTAACTGTGGGCTGACTCGCCTCCCGCTGTAGGTGTCATAAGACAAGCCAATCAGCTCACTTAACTCACGGGAAGTCAGCGGGTCGGCAGATTTACGAAACAGTCCGGGAAAAAACATCAGGCTTCCTTATCCAGTGTTTGGCTCAACATACGTGAAACCAGATACGACCAGCCGAGGCACAACACGCCAGACACCATAAATCCGGCCGCCGGTAACAACAGCCATGCGCCGTAAGACAGCAAAACGCCGCCCGCCAGCCCGATTAGCAGGGCAGCAATCATTAATCCTTTCATGAAAAAATCTCAGAGTGAGCGTACACCGTGGGAGATCAAATGATCTGAGAGACTGGGGGCTTCATGCAAAATAGCCCGCCCCATCGCCATTATCAGCGCTACCGCGCCATCAATTTTGCTGTCTTTATGCTCTTTGATGGGGCGCACAATGTCATCATTGCCAGCCAGCGTTTTTCCGACAACATTGCCGAGACACCAGGACATTATCGGATGACCGTCATGATGGAAACGACCGGACTGGATGGCGGCCTCCAGCTCTTTCATCGGATCGCTCATATGCGTGAAATTCTGGGTAATGATAATGGGATTAATCCCTTCGTCCGCCAATGCATGCGATAAGCCGGTTGCCCCAAAGGGATCGATCGGGGCTTCATTGACCGGGTTCAGGTGACAGGCGAGTTTGGCTTCTTCAAGGATATAGCGGTAATCCACTTCAGCACCTTCCGTCACGGTCAGCAGATCCATTTCCACCCATTTCTGAAAACGTTCGGCACTGCGGCGGTTCTCACTCTGCTCCACGCTGTAAACCGTGTCATACGGCACCCAGAAACGTGGGGCGATACTGTAAAAATGACGCTTGCCGTCAGTTTCACGTGAAAAAAGCCGCGCCATGCTATTCATATCCAGTTTACGGGCGAGGTCAAAAGCCAGAAAACAAGGCTGACCTGCGAATTGTTCCAGCGTCAGTGAAGTGTCTTCGCACTGTTTCCAGTTCACCATATTGAAATAAGCCTCCCGTGCAGACACCCAGATATTCAGGTGTTTGGTCTTGAATACGCTGGCTAAACGCGGGTTATTCAGGGCGCGTTGTTGCTGGCTCAGCAAAAAATCAGCATAGACCGAGACGCCCATATTGGGATTGGCTTTGCGCAATACGTCCGGTGAGGTCCAGTCATCCCCCTCGTCCACGGTATAGATCACGCCGAACAGCTCTTCATTGGGCACATTACCGGACAGCATTTCAATCACTTCGCGCCGCTTGTCATAGCAAGGCCCTTCAATGTTGTAACCTGCCGTGGTGATCGCCCACATCAGCGGCTGACGTCGTGCTCCCATTCCCGTGAGCATGGTGGTATACAGGTCATCGGTATCATGTTCATGATATTCGTCGACAATGGCACAACTGGGGGACTGACCGTCACCGGGATTGCCAATTAACGGCTCAAACCGCGCCCCGTCTGCCGGGCGGTTCATATTGGCGGCATTCACTTCAATGCCGAACGCCTCAAGTAGCAGCGGGGTACGCTTGCACATCAGTCGCGCAGGCCGGAATACCTCCCACGCCTGTTTCTCCGTGGTCGCGCCGGAATAAACCTCCGCACCGAATTCGTTATCACAGGTAAAACAATAGAGTGCCACACCGGCTGAAATCGCCGATTTGCCATTTTTACGGGGAATTTCGGTATACACCTCCCGAAAGCGGCGTAACCGGCTGCCTTTATGCACCCAGCCAAAGACCGAGCAGACAATAAACAGTTGCCACGGTTCCAGCGTGATCGGCATCCGCTTAAATGCCCATTCGCCTTTGGTATGCGGCAATAGCTGGATAAATTTCGCGGCGCGTTCTGCCAGATCCTTATCAAACCGATAGTTGAACTGCCGGCTCTTTTCCTGATGCAGATTATCCAGATGCCGCTGACAGGCCTCTCTGACGTAGCGACCAACGTCAATTTTGCCACGCACGACATCACGGGCATATTGGTTCGCCGTATTGACATTCAGATAAGATTTGCGGCTCATGATGAGATCATCCTCATAAATGGATTGTCCGTTTTGGCCTGACCCGCCGCACCTATCAGGCGCTGGCGGCTGCTTGGATCTAACCCCAGCATCGCGCCGGTAGTATCCATTTCAGATTGTTGTTCTTTTTTGGCAGTCAGTTCCGGGTTTTTAATGGGTCCCCCGGTCGCACCGGTTACCGTATTACCCTGCCGGGCGATATTTATCACAGCATTGCGCCAGAACTGGTAAGCCACACACCAGCGTTCGAGCACCGCAAGATCCGTGACACAGAGTAACCCTTGGGCGCACAGCTCTTTGCTGGTCAGTTCCCACATCACCACAGCCAGCAGCATCTCGTTTTCAGCAAACCAATCCGGGGGTGATACTCCGGTCAGTGGCGTAAAGCTCGGTTCATCCCGGTTCAGCTTGCGCTTGCCCGGATTGCCCGCCAGTTCTTTGCGTGCCGTTGGCTTGGGACGACGGCCTGACTTACCCATCGTTCCCGCCATACGCAGCCCCTCCCGGCTTAAAAATGGTGAAAGATCAGTAAAAAGCACCCGATTTAAATTTCATTTTTCGCGGGCATAAAAAAAGCCCCAAGGGGGCGGTCCTTGGGGGCGAGAGGGGTAGGGATTTTACCCGCCCTCCTCTTGTGACTATGAAATTCGAAATGATTACTTTTGAAATTAATATTCACTCAACCTTCAGCGTAATCGCTCCGTGGCTGTCTTCTGTCGATGGCAGGCTTCACACAATAGCTGTAGATTGCTTAACGCATCAGTGCCGCCATGCGCTTTGGGTTGGATATGGTCAACGGTGGTGCCTGTGACCACTCGTCCCTGCCGTAAACAGTACTGACACAGGTGGTTATTCTGTTGTTTAACACGAACCTTTAACTTATCCCATTGGCTGCCATAGCCGCGTTGATGTCGGCTCTTGCCCTGCTGGTAGCGTTGCCAGCCGGTGTGCTGGTGGTCAATACAGTAGCCGCTACGGTCAGTGGTGGTCTTAGGGCAGCCTGATTTGCGACAGGCTCTTGGAATACGGGGTGGCATGTGCTGCACTCCATATGGCAAAAAACCACCAAACGGTGGTTGAATGATGTACTCAATAAAAATGCCACCAGCGTCAACGGGTAACAGGGGATATGCTGTATTTATTGAAAATGTTAACGGTTTTTTCTACTAAATACTGCCTTCTTTCTCTATTACCAATATTCTTGCTTCACCTATTGGATAAGCTACATGCTCAGTGCCAATAGAAGCGTAAAATATATCTCCTGTTTTTAATTTGGCGATTTTTTCCTGTCCTTTTTCTTTATAGTGCATATCAACATTTCCATCCATGACCGCAAACACTTCTTCACCCTCGTTGATATGCCATATATAAGGTTGGTTAGTCCAATGAAGTTTTACGGTAACGCCATCAAGATTCGAGATCAACCGAGAATCCCATGCTCGCTCAGATTTAAAATCTTTACTTTTTATATGCTCCATAAACCAAGATTCACCTCTATTAATTACATATTATTAACATACTATATAATCTATATTACCGATACCGCGTCCTGACATATTCCCACAACCTCAGAATTCATTTGTTCTGATTATGGTGTTGGTTTTCCGTGATTTCCTCTGTATCCAGTACTCACATATTCCTGTAAATACCTTAATTTTGCTCGGTCGTTGATGATGCCTTCCCGGATATCGAGAACAGCTGATCCAGTTTCTCCAGTGAGTTCGACGGTGGTTGCATCGACCACGCTGCTGGAGGGAGTGGTTTCAGGCACGGGACAGGCTGCTTGGATGCGCAACTTGCGACGACCAGCGGCAACATCAGCCCGAAGAGTATCGATTTCAATCTTGGCATTGGCGAGTTCCTGAGTGTGTTTGCTATCCAATCCATGCAGCATTTCAATATGCGTATTCTGATAATCAATGGTGTCAGTCAGTTGCTGGATTTCTGTTATCTGCTCGTTATTAATACCGAGCTGTTTCTTATATTCAGAGCGGTATAAGAAGGTTGCGGCTGAAGCAATCATCAACGCAATAACCGTACCCTTGGTGAAATTGAGCTTCATGATAAAAACATCTGGCGTTCAGATGCCCTGCGATTATCCAGCCCACGCATTGCCTTACCTGCTGCTTTATTCCAGCGGGAAAATTCTGCCGCTGCGCCTTTATAATCACCTTGATTGAGTTTCTTTAATAAAGTAGAGCCAGAAAAGTTACCGCTACCGCAATTGAAGATAAACGAGCACAAAGCATCGAACTGGCCTTGATTCAAAGGAACGTTAACCCATTGCCTTAATGTGGTGTAAACAGGCTGGAGATCATCCTGCAAGAATGCTTCAGCCTGCTGCTCTGTAATCACATCACCTTTTTTAACCCCTTTGGTATGACCGTAACCAATTGTCCACGGAATGCCGCCAGTTGCGGGATCGGGGTAGACTTTCAGTTTCAGGCCTTCATACTGTTTGATACACTCAAGGCCTTTATTGCTGATTTCCATCAGAAGATGCTCCCGTTTTTTTCTCTGCGGCCTTACGCAGTAATTGACCGATAAAATCCGTCCCTAGATAGCCAATCATCACACTGCCGATATAGGCTAAATCAGGATTCAGACCAAACAGATTTAAGACATCACGAATAAACCACGCGAACATGGCACACATGAAGGCATCAATTGACACCTTTAACCAACCTCCACCGTTATAACGGCCGCGAAGAAAGGCCATTGTCCCGGCGAGTACTGACCTAACGCCTTGCTCTTTTATTGAAACAAACCAGTTACCAAGGTGTACCCATATATCAGGATTTTCTTTCATTTTCATATTTCCCCTGTTAAAGCAATGGGTGTCTGTAGGGTGAGTAATGTTAGCCCCTGTGCGTGTATACGGATGTGATGAGAGTGATTGCGGTGGCAAAGTCGGTTGACACTGCACACACTTAACGTATACTGACGCTATACAGTATACGGTGGCGCACAATGATTAAGAGTTTTAAACATAAAGGGTTAGAAAAATTCTTTAAAACAGGCTCTACAGCAGGCATTCAGGCGAACCATGCTGTAAAACTGAATATTCAATTAACCGCGTTAAACACCGCCAAAAAACCCGATGACATGAACGCGCCCGGCTGGAAATTACCCCCGTTAAAAGGTGCTGATTTAAAAGGCCACTGGGCTGTTTCTGTCAACGGGAACTGGCGGCTGACATTTCGCTTTGAAGGCGAAGATGCCATTTTGGTTAATTATCAAGATTATCACTGAGAAATCACACAATGAGCAGAATGCATAATCCCGCCCATCCCGGCATTGTCTTACGCGAATATTTAGGCGACATTTCTGTTACAGAAGCGGCAAAAGCGCTGGGCGTAACCCGTGTGGCTTTATCCCGTATTTTAAATGGCAGCGCAGGCATATCCGCAGATATGGCACTTCGTTTAGAAGCGGCATTGGGAACCAGTGCCGAAATGTGGACAAGTATGCAGTCCCAGTATGAGTTATGGCAGGCTTCTCAACAACAACGCCCCGAAATCAGGCCGATATTTGCACATCTATAATGATGAAGTGGTTCGGTATTGCCGAACTACTTCAACTATCCAGTCATACCGATGAGTTGAGTCGTAAACGCTAAGTTGACAACTGCCCGTTGATCTCCTGAATAGTCTGCTTAAACCGTTCTTCTTCCAACTCAACTCCTAATACACGGCGATTGAGTTTCAACGCGGTTTTCAATGTCGCCCCAGAACCCATAAAGAAATCCGCCACCAGATCCCCTTCCCGGCTACTGGACTGGATAATATGCGTCATTAAATCAGCGGGTTTTTCACACGGATGCTTGCCCGGGTAATACTGAACAGGGGCAAACTGCCAGACATCGGTATACGGCACGGCGGCTGTCACCGAGAATGGGCGGCGCATTAAACCATATTCCTGCCGTAATTCATCATACTGACGCGACAGGGTGAAATGAGAACCCACCAGCTCAGCATAAGGGATGTTCAGTTCGCCACGCTGATGCTTTTCTTTGGCGATGCGGTCAAACAAACCCTGCAACTTTTGATAGTCAGTTTCACTGGGTAACTGCCACTGGCTATCGCTGAACCAGTGACTGGCCATCTGCTTCCCAGTGGCGGCATGAATGGCTTTTGCCGTGACACCTAGCGCTTTTCGAGAACCACGAAAATAATCAACCAGTGGTTTAAATACCGACTGTTTTAGATCCTGGCATTGCTTGTAATAGCCATCCCCTTTCGGGTGATAGGGTCCCTGGTAATGTTCGGCAAAAATGATGCGTTCAGTGGCCGGGAAATACATGCGCAGGCTTTCTTTATTCTGCCTGCGCCACGGGCCGGACGGTTTCGCCCAGATAATCTGGTTCAGCACGTTAAACCGTTCCCGCACCAGCAGCTCGGTATCAGCAGCCAGACGCGAACCACAAAACATGTACAGGCTGCCGTTCGGTTTCAGTACTCGCCAAAATTCAGCAAGCAGTTCATCCAGCCAGGCAAGGTAGGCCGTGACGTCCTCCCACTGGTTATCCCAGCTACACGCTTTTACCCGAAAGTACGGCGGGTCAGTGGCGATTAAATCGATGCAGTTATCCGGCAGAGTTTTGATAAATTTCAGAGAGTCATCGTTGACTAAGGTGACAGGGCGTAGATCCATCCGCTTTTTTCCTCTCGACACTGGCGACTTTCAGGAAAACCACAACACGAAAAGCCGGCATTCACCGGCTGCGCTTTCACGTCCTGGGAAATAGCCCCATCAGGGAGAACGTTTGAAAAACGTGTCATCCTCCCGGCTTTCCATTAAACCCGCCAGACGAAATTGTGTTAACAGTAATTGGCAACGGGGTTCAGGCAGCCCCATTAATTTAGACACTTCAGAAACAGAAAACCACGTATGCAAAGGCACGGCGTCTAAAACACAGGCGGCTGTCATTGTCATATCTTCATGTTTTAGCATGATAAATTTAACCTCATGGTCAGTTTTTGTGCATAGACACATAGGTAACTCTGACCCGTCACAACAGCAAGTCTTATGTTTATTTCAGGCGTAAAAAAACCTTGCACGGGGCAAGGTTTAAGCTGTCTGATATTAATAAGCCTGGTGACTTTGTCATCACGGTTATCACAATAGCAGCGTTTTTACGATCGTAAAGATTTATTTTTAAAAATCGCTACATAATAGGTGTTGTGCTAACGGGATATCTTTATCCATGTCCAGTGGGATATCCAGCATCATTAACATCCCTTCAATCACGCCTTAGGCCTTTTGTAACCGTTTTCCGATATGCGTATCAGAACAGTGGTGATCATGGGCCAATTGCATAAACGTTTTACCAAAGACGTAATAATCAAACAACAGGTCATGGGCATCACTAGACTGCTGATTCAGTTTTGCCATGCAACTGGAAATAACCATAGCGTCATCATCACAACATTGTACCCGGGACTTCACTCTGTTCGGGATTAATCCTTTGAAACCTGCCGCAATGGAGGACCAGTAAACCCCGTCGCGATTATCAGCCACCCATGCGCCCCAGCGTTCCATGACTAATTGAATATCACGCATTCGCACACTCCCCTGTGATTAAAGTGCCCTGTCAGCATAGCGGCGTTCTTTTTGTTTGGTTTGTCGTTGCATCCGGCAAACTTCAGCAGCCGATATCTGATCGGTCGGCAGATAATGGCCGTGCCTGAATGCCTGATAAACCGTTCCGGTTTGCCCGTGGCGGTTTTTCTCCAGAATAATTTCCGCGTACTGGCTGGCGGGGCTGAGTGGGTTATACACCCCATCCCGGTAAGTAAAGAGAATGCGATCCGCATCCTGCTCCAGCGAGCCGGAATCACGTAAGTCAGCCGCTATCGGGCGACGCTGATACAAAGGGCGCTTATCCACTTCCCTTGAGAGCTGGCTCAAGGCCGTGACCGGGGTATGCAGCCGTTTCGCCAATCCTTTCAGTGCTTTCGATATTTCTGCCACGGCTAAGTCGTGACGGTCAGCCCGGGGTTTTCTAATCAACCCAAGGTAGTCTACGAAAATGCCCTTTAAGTTCGGGTGGCGACGCTTATGGGTTTCACTGATGGCGCAAATTTGTTCGATACTCAGATCACTGGCATCCAGAACATGAATATCCCGCTCAATGAGTGAACCGAGTGCATTGCCAATGCGCCCCCAGTCTTCGTCATACAGTTCACAGTTTCTGAGTTTAGACACCGGCATCGCAGCCGAATTCGCTACCATTCGCTCGGCAATTTGTTGCGCTGCCATTTCCATGGAAAACAACAAAGCCCCGCCACCGTCGCGGGTCATGCCGTCAATCATGCACAAAGCCAGTTCCGTTTTTCCCATGCCCGGACGTCCGCCCAGTAAAATCAGATCAGTCGGGTTAAATCCGCCTGTCAGTTCGTCCAGCGGCTCAATACCTGTCAGGATCATGCCTGTCTTGCCCTGATTGCGCGCTTCCAGTGTTTCAACGTATCTATCCAGCAATGTACCGATGACCACGGGTTGTAAGCTACTATCACTCCGGGATAATCCATTAAACTGGGATGCAAAAGCCTCGATCAGTGCTTCAGCTTGCGTATGATTGCCGCAGACCTGAATCTCTTTCTGGTAACGGTTAATCAGATCAGTAACCTGACGTACACGCCAGTAACGCATGACTTTTTCAGCATAACCTTTTAAATTGGCCTGCCAGACCGGGGTCTTGGCCAGTTCCAGCAGGTTAGCCAGAATGCCGCGTTCTTCACCCATCGCATCCGCAATGAAAAAGGGATCGATAATGGTACTGCTCAGGGCCTGCTTTTTGATTTCCCCGTACACCCGGCGCAGATGAACGGAGCTGAACGCCTCATCCGGTAAAATTGCCAATACGTCGTAAGCGTCCGGTGTCGCCCCGCCCGATAACAAACCACTGATGACGGCCATTTCCAAATCATATACGTTCATGCGATTTCCCTTCTGTAGCTTTCCCAGTCAAAGGCCAATACCGTGCCACCCTGAAGTACTCTGTCCAGCGTCCGATCACCCAAAAACTGCGCCAGCTCAGTCACAGGCAAATTACTGATCAGCATGGTGGGCAACAGGTCTTCATAGCGATTATTCAGCACCTCAAACAAAATATTGCGTTCAGACTCCGTGCCGTATTGCACACCAATTTCGTCAATCACCAGCAAATCCAGCTCGCTGTAAAATTTCAGTGTGTCAAATTCACTCATTTCACCTTCGCTATTCCATGAGCGACGAAACGCCCGGATGATGCGTGACGCGGTGGTAATAAAAACCGCTTCATCACCGCCTGTGGCGATTTCACGGCAGAGGGCGACGGCGAGGTGGGTTTTGCCCGTGCCCTGACGCCCGCACAGGATCATGCCTTCCCCTGCCCGCTTGCGTTCCTCCCACGTCTGGACATAACCCTGACAGGTTTTCAGGTTGGTTTCTGCCCTCAGGCTCTGCGGTTGGTAAGTGGCAAAGCTGGCCTGCGCAAAGCGGGGAACAATTTTCAATATGCCCAGATCGATTGTTTCCATCGCGTCTTCTGCTCCTTAAAGATTTTTTGTCCAATTCGCGCCGTGTGATTCATAACGCTTGTGCTTAAATCCAGTATGGGTGTTGGTTTGTGGTGGACGCCCGGATCTCGGTTTGTCAGGAAATAACCCTTGCCAGCTGTTGGCAATGGAGGTGCAAATCACCTCATCAGGATTGGTACATCCTGCCAATTGCTTAGCCTGCTGGCGGCAACTGGTTTCCGTCAGGGGTTTCCTGATTTCCTGCCTGAACGTCACCCAATCCGCCCACGTTTCGGCACTGACGTTTTCCGGTTTGGCCGTCAGGGGATCGAATTGCCCGGCCCCTTTGGGTTTTATAGGTTCTTTGACGGGTTCCTTGACAGGTTCAAAAGAGTGACTGGTTCTGGTGCCATCTGATGGCATAGGGGGGATGTCATCTGGCGGCATGGGGGTGCCAGCAGATGACACAGAGCTGCCAGCAGGTGGCACAGGGGGTATGCTTTTTGGTGACACAGGGTCAGCGGATAAATTCAGGTAATAGACATTCGAGGCATTCCCTTTCCCGTTGTGATTGCCGAGCCGGTTTTCCTTGATAAGCAAGCCCATCTTAATCAGGGCATCAATGTGGCTTCGCACTGCGCTTTTGCTGCATTCACAGTGATCTGCAATATGCTGATATGAGGGCCAGCACTCCCCTTTATCATTTGCATTGTCGGCCAGCTTAATCAGCACCAGTTTTCTCAGGGGATTACCCACTCGGATACTCATTGCCTTCGCCATTAGACTCATACTCATGCCGTTCCCCCCTAGTTACCGTACGCTAACCACCATCCACATGTTCATATCGGGCTAAGCCAAAACGTCCTGCATAATCAGCCACCGACCGGAATTGACTCATGGGCTTTGGCTTCAGGTGGTGGGAAAACGGTAGGCAGATCAGGACGCAGTTCATGGGCTTGGACTGCCCCGTTCGACAAAACCACGATATCGGGTACCAACGACACCGAAACCCGTTTTTTTCCGTATAACCATGCGCTGATGAGCGATTGTGCACATCCCAGAACCTGAGCCAGCTTGGCCTGGCTGCCTGCGATATCTATCACTTTTTTTATCACACTGTTTTTCATTAGTTCCTTTCTCCAACACCACGGCAATAACAATATCACTAACAGTCAATATAAATCACTATTGGAGTGTTTGTAAAGATATCACTCTAGAGATAGAATAAGAAAAAATGTTCCAAGACAGCGGTTCTTGGGTTTATCCCCTGTATTCCACGTCAATGCGGGAACCACTCATGAGGCACTTATGACTCTTGCTGATAGATTAAAAGAAGCCATGGCAGATAAGGGGCTGACCCAATCTGCTCTGGCAAAAAAAGCCGGCATGGCACAATCCATGATATGGAAATTACTTTCCGGGAACGCCGTCAAAACAGGCCGGCTCGTTGATTTGGCCAAGGCGCTTGACGTGCGCCCGGAATGGCTCAGTGATGGCAGTGGTCATAAATCGCAGTCTGGTGATACTGATTTTGCTGTCAGACATAACAACCGTTATGTCCCGGTAAAAATTTATGAAGCAGAACAAGAAACCCCGGAGTTCTTCATGGTGCCGGCCTTTTTTGAACAGCAGGCCCCTGTTGAATCCTGCCGGGCTTATCGCATCACCCAAAATACCGGCTGCACTGAAGCGCCGGAAGGGACGGTGATTGTGGTGGATACACAGGAAAATATCGCCAATGATGATTTAGTCTATGCACGCATCGGAGAGCACTATTCAGTTTATCGTTATAAACAAGGGGGGGCTGTCAGCTATTTGTCTGTTGACGATACGCGTATCCCCTTGATACCTCTCTCTTCTGACATGGAAATCGTCGGTGTGATTGTTTATTTATTCCGGAACATGAAGCGAAAACGATAACATTCCTCTCCCTACTCTAAACACCGCCAAACCCTGCCTCTATTTGCGACAAGATACTGTTTTTAATGCAGTATCTTTAGTTCCATTGAAATTATTATCACCCTAAAGATCCAAAATCATTCAGATGATATCAAATTAAAATTATTTTATATCAATAAGATAATTAAAAAAACTGATTTATATCACTATAGGTATGGATTTGATGAAATTTAAGTGATAATGTTAGCCGCATCAAAGTGATAGGAATAATCACTACAATAGTCAGCGAGAGGATTTATGCGTACCTTTATTTCTGCCATCATCAATAAACCAGCAACAAAACAAAAAAAGGCTATCAACATTAATGGCATTGTTGCCAATATCGCACAAAAAAACAGCCTGCATACAGGAACAACACCTATCACCTTTTTGGCAGACCAATATCATCAGGGCAAAAACCAGAATCACGGCATGGGCATAAAAAATAAAGATGAATTTAAACATCATATATTAACGACGTATCGGGTCAGCCCAAAACATACAGAACCTGTTCCTTGCTATAATTTAGAACCGATTGTCGATTACGGTTATGCGCTCTATAAGCGGAGAGGACGATATATGCATTTAATTGATATCATTCCTCTGATTAAAGCAGACAAAAAACACTGTCAGTTATAAAAATAGCCACACAATAAAACGACTATAAATAAAATCTATCAATTTCAATCAATATTAAAACTTAATGACAGCGCCTGCGCTGGGGAATGTTTCACTCTAAATTCAGAACGGTTACACACAGGAAGAGAACACGAAAGAAGTCTGTTATATGGAAACTGCAAATAAAATGGCTCAAATGGAGCCAGAAAAAATATCATCTTACATCTTTATATTGGGAACAAACAAAATACGGAGCAATGCCTATCAGTAATCAAAACAACAAGAGATACGCCCTGCTGGTACTGCCGATAGCCCGATCACAAGCAAGGGAGTTTTGAAAAATGGCTATCAGAGAGGGAGGCAAGCCATGGCGATAAGATACATTAAGCGTGAAGAGATGCAACGACTCACAGGAAAAAGCAAAACAACCCTTTGGAGAATGTACGCAAAAAGAAATGAGTTTCCTAAACCAGATAAGACTGCGGGTGGAACATTTTTAGGATGGACTGAAGAGGTCTATGAGGCTTGGGTGAGAGAGAAGAAGTAGCGATAACTTGACCCATTACCTGACCCGTTATTTTGACGGGTTTTTCATTTTTCACTGTAACTTTTTGATTTTATGGTACGCCCTACAGGATTCGAACCTGTGACCTACGGCTTAGAAGTGAGTAGAGTCACTATCTAAATCAACCAATTACCGCATTTATCGGCGCTCACACGTCCCACCTTACCCAAACTTACCCCTTGTTACTCCTCCTTGCTTTTCAATGCCTGTCCCAGATCTGTCCCAACCAATTCACCCAGACAACCCCACCCACCAGTTTACCGCCCACAATTTCCCCAATCCACCCAACTACCCGCTAATCTCCCCTATTGGCTATTTATTGACGGCTGACGTGACGCCGTACTCCTGCTGAGGATCAGATGCCAATACCTGTTTCTGGTTCCAGATAGAATCCTCCGGCATCTGGACGCGGACGTCTAATCGGGTGCCGGCTGGTAAATCACAGGGTTCATCATCCGTGTAATAAGCCGGCTCATCCACTGACTTCATGCGCCTGTTCTGTAATCGGGCAGGCATATGCGCGTTCTGTCTGTGTGTGACTTTGATTTCAATAGCCCCATCCGGCAGCACTTTATCATCAACATACACTAACTCATTGCCATTGACGTCACGGGGAACGCTGATACCGCCATGAACACCCCATGCACCGTCTGAGTTATAGCCAAGGATGCCGGATAGTTTGTAGTGACCGAGGCCGAGTCTGGTGACTGTCGCCCCTTCGGATTCGTCGTTAGTGGTAAAGGTGCCATCGGGGTAGATTTGGATGATGGGGGAGGCTTTCTTGAGATAACCGCTACCGTCAAAGGTCGTGTTTTTGGTCGTAATAAACTCAATTTTATCATCCCATTTGCCATAGCGTCTTCGCCTATAATACAGGGGGACGGAGCCTAAATCGCCACCAATAATGATATTGAATTCATCATCACTGAATAAAGATACTGCTATCTGTGTATACGAATCTGTCCATGAAACAGATGAATTGGCATTGCTGTTAAAAAATCCTATTGTTTTGATTTTGTTAAACCCAGATAAATATTCACTGGTTGCGGAAACATATGATTTCCATTTTGTCCACTGATTACCACTCCGATAACGACTAGCCAACCCTGTATCATCCACCTGAATTTGTGCGATCATTCCTGTGTTATCCATACCGCCACCACGAGTCATGGCCATAATGGGGGCGTATTCGTTCCAGAAGTTTTTTGCACTACTGCCCCCTCCTGCATACCAGCCAGCCTCAGCCAACGTATTTGCATCCGTAAAGGTCTTCGCTGTTGATGGCGTTGCGCCCACACCGAAATCCCCCACTTTCAACGTTCCCGCTAAACCCAGGTTTTTCACAAACTCCGGCTTATTCGGAATATCTGCCCCGTTCTGCTCCTTAACCAGTTTCCCTTCCACCGCCGTCTGCAATGCCCGGATGGAGTCCAGCGTGACTTTCTGCCCGTTCGGCATCTCCACTTCGACCTTGCCGCTTTCACTCATCCACCGGTCCATGTTTTGCAGGAACAAGATGATATAGGCGTTAATGGCGCATATATGCCGGACACCATCGGAAACCGTATCGGGAACGGTGGTTGAGATAACATAGTTTGCATTATCAAGGTTGACCGAGGGTGCAAAGGCCAGCACCAGTTCCGTGTCTGAATTCACCGACCGGATGACATTCTGAATCACCGTATTACCGGATTGAATGGAGATAATCTGGCCTGCGGCAATGCCGTTAATATTGGATTTCCATTGGGTGCCCGTTCCCCGGACAATAGCCGAGCCTGACACGATATTTGTTGTGCCGTCTGAGTAGATCATAATAATTTCCTGAAAATAGGATGCAAAAAAAACGCAGTTACGCGGTTCGGTTAATCGTAGAGCGTGCAATCAATATAAGGGCTGGTCAGGTTCCATGTTCGTTCACTGATAATCCAGTTCGTCTCACCGTCTGCCACGCGCGCCATTAGCCGGGTATTGTGTCCATCAAACGCAGTGGAAAATGAAGTTTCGTTATCCCGGGTTCGTGTATCATCGGGCGTATCATATTTGGACAGTATCCAACCCGTTTTCTGCATTAATATGCCTTTTTTCCCTTGCACCACAGTTTCTTTGCTGCTGTGGGAACTGAGTTCCCCTTCGATACTCAAAGGCCTTGTATCGCTGGTAATGACACATTTTCCTGCTTCGTCCCAGACAGCAATTCCCCAATCCGGGACAGGCTGGGGATAAACCAGAGTGAACAGATAAATCTCACACAAGATCGAAGTCTCAGTGCCACTCTCGCCCCGGGTTATCTCAATACCCCATTCCGAACCGCCCCCGAACATGACCCCATAAGGTGCATACCAGACATTGCTGGTGTGAGCACACATAAACGCCATGCAGGGTTGTTTCGTGCTGATACCCGTTTCTATCCGCTTCACGTATCTGTCAGTCCAGACCGATTCTTTTCTCACAAAAGAAAGGGGGGTCGTTTTGGGTGTCCACCACGGAACACCGTTACCCGTTGTTAAAAATGCACCCCAATCCATATATCACCTCACGCAGTGTAGTAAGCAATCAGCCATCCCTCAACGGCGTCGTCGTTGCCATCCGAAATGATGATTTGATTATCCTTTACCAAAAATTGACGTTTTTTATCTACCTGGTATCCCCGGTCAGTACAAAGAAAGACATAAGAAAGCCGCAATCCTTCATTCATCGGCTCCCGGGGGACAGTGAGCGCACCTGTCGTCTGCCCGCTCTCCAGCTTCATAAAGCCAGCATAAAGAAAGGGGCGAATGCCGGTATTACGCTGCCGCCCCTGTTCATCCCAGACCCCAAACCCGTAATCACTCATCGTCGAAATTGTCCTATATAGCCCATGGCCGCCCGAACCCGTCCGCTGGGGTCATAGCAGGCTATCGCCCCGTTTGCCCAACGCAATCCCGCCCGAACCCGCATGTCGTTAAATTCAAAAGCGCCGGTCGCCGCATTAATCAAAAAGCCCGCCTGATACTGCACGTAATTTTTAGATCTGATGGCATCAGACAGGATAGCCTCCCGCATTAAGGCCTGATCAATAAACGCCTGCCGAATAAAAAGCTGCCCGTTCTTAGCCGCCATAAAGGGTTCCATCTTGCCGCTGGCCGGATTGAACCAGACGAAGTTGTTAGCGTTAAAGCCGATATTGGTATGCACTTCGCCATTCTTCACCTCAGCCCCTATCACCATCCCGGCTTTATAGAGCTGGCCTTTGTACTTCACCCCGGCTTCAATCTCTTTGAGGGCATAGCCGTTACCGTCAATATCAAAGACCACTGTCGCCTTTGTCTTTACAGCCGCCGCATTCTCCCCGACATCGGCCTGCACCTTTTCCATCTTCTCCGCAAAGGCTTCCCGGTCGGTCACCTGCGTGGTTTTGACTTCCAGTATTTCGGCTCGCATATTGCCGTTTACTTGCAACTGTCGCTGAACAACTGCCCCTGTCAATGCGGCGTTCTCCATGATGGCTTCGGAGTTAAAGTCCATTTGGGACTGTAGATGCTGGCCTGCTTTGTTGGAAAGAAACTGTTCGCCAACAACCTCTAAAATATCCTTAGCATTGTCATTTGGCTGGCCTTCCGCTTCGACAAAATGAGACTTGCCAAATTCATTGATACTGCGAACATAAAACCAATATGGTGTACCCGCTTTCAATTGGCCCTTTATCCAAAATTTTGCAATGCCCAGAAAATCGGCTTTTGCTTCAATTTCATTGATATTAGAAATGCGGTTCTCGGAAAACCAGAATTCAAATTGAGTATCCAAAGTCTTTGGGGCGCTGATATGAGGAATGGCTTTCAACTCAAAAAATCCGGACTCAATATTGACAGTAGAAGGGGCGGCGGGAGTGCCAATTACCATCTGAACCTTAGACTCATCCCCCAGCATTCCGTTATCATCACGAGCACGGACGCCAACCATATAGATACCAGCATCCAGACCATTAAAATAATATTCCAGTTCCTTAGTATTGCCGCGAGATACCACTTTATTGTCACGATATACGGCCACATCAAAGGTGATATTTCGGTTTATTGTTGTGGTCGCCCACATAGCGCGAGCCTGCACCTGAGAACTGTCTTGAATATAAGCGACACTTAATCGCTCAATATTGGGAATACGAATAACATTTTGTGTGGCTGGACTCCCCTGAAAATCAACGCCGTTATCAACAATCGCTTCTTTCTGTGGCTCGTGTTGAATGCAGGTATAATTGTAGTTACCCGTCTTATTGTCTTCGGCAATGCTCATCACCCTGAATAGGCGAGTCACCAGCGACTTTTTAGATATGGAAAATACACCCCATTGCCGCAATCCGACAGGTTCTTCTTTCAGTGTAATCATATCCCCGCTGACGGATTCGATATCCACCCGGACGAACTTCCCTTCGCTGCCCATGTAGGAGAAATAGCCTGACTCGCCTTTCGAAAATTCGGCTGGCGCATCAAGTCGAACCTCTTTGCCTGAGAAGGAGAGAACACGTCCACCAATACGTGCCGCTGCGAAGCTGTTATCGGCAATTTCAACAATGTCACCAGGAATACAGTTAATTCCCTCCCGGCCTGTACTGAACGTGACCGAATCCGTTTCGAGTTTCTCAGTTTCAATGATCCATTTACCGACACGGTGAGCCTGTCCCCGGCTAGTACAGCCGAATGCTGTCACTTTCTTAATATTGATACCAAGACGAGCTGCCAACTCATCATCCTGAATCATTTCCCGCTCATCTTTCCAGCCGTTATCTGGGTTAGTCCAAGTCACCTCGATAGCCGTATGCCGGGCTTTCTTTGCTGCTGCACTGTAGTTAAATTTTCCTTCGGCCACGTTGGCATTGGTAAATGTCCAGACCGGATCGGATGGCCTGTCCTGAAAGCAGGTCAGTTGCAGCCCGTTCCAGACCTGCATGCCCCGAAAGACCGAAGCCAGATCATCCAGTACGTCCCGCGCCTTGCGTTGAGTAGCTATATACGCATTGCAGGTAAAACGCGGTTCAGTTCCTCCAAATCCATCAGGGACGGGCTGATCACAATATTGAGCAATGGCATACAGCGCGAATTTGTCACAGCCAAATGACCCCATCAATTTGCCAATGCCATAGCGTGTATTAGTCACCAAATCGTAGAATATCCACGCAGGGTTATTTGTGTATGCGGGTTTAAATCGCCCCGTCCAAACGCCGGAATAATGGCGGCTCTCAGGATCATAATTATCGGGAACCTGAACAATCATTCCTTTGATGTGGTAGGTTCGTTTGGGTGTATCTGCAAACAATGACCGATCAATACGCATACCGACCACGGCACTATTAGGGTAACTCATCAGAGTGTCGGTAATTTCGGTATAGCTGGCCCATACAGTACCGTTGCGGAGCTGGTCCGTTTTGCTGTCATCGGTTAAGCGGGAGACGCGGATTTGGAACGGTTTTTTCTGGGGTGCATTAATGGTGTGTGATTCAAGATATTGTCCGCTAATTTTACCGGGGCCTATCTGAACGGTCTTAACATGCTGCCAGCCAGAACCATCATTCACGTCAATAGCCAGTTGCACCGAACTATTGCTCTGATTACCTTTACTGTCTGTCTGAACCAGTTGACTAACGCCCAGAGTGAACCTGACGCGATCCACATCTTTATTTGAAACCATCCTGAGAATAGGAGTATCTTTTTTCACCTCAACACTAACAGGAATCTCGCTTTCAACAAATGGATAATCGCTTAATGGCTCTTGGGATTGAGTACCCGCCCGCCACTGTACAGTGACACCGTTAATATTGGGATTGCCATTTTTATCAACGACAGGAGTTCCATTAACCCTGAACCCATGTAGTCCACCCACAGGCCCTTCTATTTGCCCCTCACCAATCAAATCAACAACCCGTAAAAATTGTTTATTCTTTAGATTGTCATCGACTAATGTTGGTGTGCTGCCACCCCCGCCACCTTTACCCATTATTCTGTCTCCAAGCCTTGAGAAATAACATTAGAACCCACAACCATCTCACCGTATGCAATAGGAATCGGATAACCCTGTCCAATTCGGTTCTCCAGTGAGTTGAAATACTGGTTTCCATCCGTTTTGCTTGAACCCATTTCGGGGCCTTTAGGCATTTTGGTTAACATGGAGGCCAGCCCTGCACTGATCAGGGCAACACCCGCAATTGCTAAGCCTGTAGCAGCTGTAGCTGCTGCACCAGACGCACTTGCCCATGCAGCTAATGATCCCCCACCCGTATAGAATGCCGCCGCAACAGCTACCACGCCTAGAATAGCCATGCCAACGCCATTACCACCAGCACCGCCAACAACCGGAACGATAGTGATCGTATCGCCATCATTAAGGGGGTGATTCATACCAGCAGGAATACTTTTTTCTGTCATGTCACGCCCAGCAATGCGAACACGAATAAGGCCATCAGAAATCGCTTGCTGAAAGCCTTTCAACTGGTAGCACAAGCACCTGACGGCTTCCGCTGCATCACGAACCTCTAATTCGTAGCGACGGCCAAATCTTCTAAGATGGCCTCCAAGCTGTAGCTTGACCATTGTTTATGTCTCCATATTGAATGTGTGTACTTGAGCCAATAACCGTCATAGATATCGCGTTTGCTGATGCGATCTGGCCGATGGTGTAGAATTTGCTGATTGCCGAGATAAATAGCCCCGTGACAGGGCGTCTGGCTACCCAGACAAATCAAAATGATGTCGCCGGACTGAATGTCATCGACCTGTTCAAATCCCTGACTGAGACTATTATCGAGATACAGGTTTTGGCCTTTGTTCCACCATTCATCGTCACGTGGAATGTCCGCTAACTCGATGCCCGCGAGATGGTAGGCGTCACGAATTAGCGAATAGCAATCCTGTGTGCCATGTATGAACTCTCGACCCAATAAACGAGGAACAGGGCGGAATTTATGTACCCTATCACCGCAGGCCAACCACCACGGCAACCCGGTTTTGATTTGTTGTTCTCTGTCCCCTGCGCTCAATCGGGTTTTTCCATTTGGATGACTGTGCACAATGGCGTCAATATCCGCAAAGCACTCTGCGGTTATCCAGTCATCGGGATTAATCTCGAAGTAGTTCTCAGGATCTGGCGAAATATTGCGGCATGGGAAATAGCGGCCACCTGAAATCAAGCCGCACGATTCCCTCACCCCTTCCGCTTTCGCGTTCGCGTGGGCGATAATGTCTCGTTCAATCATGGTATTAACCTAATTTATTGGCACCCAAAAAACCGCCAAAAGGCAGGGATAGGGGGCGGGGAAAGCGGCAAATGCAGCCACTGTATTTCTTTGAACATCGATCTTTCAGCGGGTCAGTGGTTGGCTGATCCTTCTCGTCTGCCACTGGTGGGCCATCATAGCCACAATCAGCAGAACGGTATTGCCAACAACAGATATCCGCCTGAATCACTCTTGCCGGAATCAAGGCACCATCGGTTTCACTGGGTAACGCCAGCACATAGGTAACAAAATCAGCGTTTGAATCCTGCTTCTGCTCTATCAGGTACTTACTCACGGCTTCTCTGGTTGGGTCTGCCTGTGGGTTGCCATTGGGAAAATTGACCGCATCAAGATAAATTTCCGGCACTTGGTGGCGTGTCACAACCGCTCCCAAAGCATCATTGAAATCTTGGTTTATCGCAGTAATGAACCCATCGACGTTGGCAAATATCATTTTAGGTCTGGCGCTGGGACCCTTACCGTTCATCTCAAAGCCCGACGCTTCAACAGGGTAAGCCTCATAGCGCACACCTTGCCAGATGACCGGCTCCAACTTTCCATTCATACCGTCATGAAAGCGGTAAATATCACCCCCGAAAGCGGTTAAATCAATTTCATAGAGATTAAGCGTGGCATTCTGGCTCAGTTCAGTAACCGCAATCCGCATCTCTTTTGGAATGTCTCTCACGCTACTACCTCCTCAAAGGTGCAACTGATAGACCAGATCACCTGTTGCCTGTTTACCGTCCAAGAACGACAAACGAAAGTACGCAATTGGTTATCGTCACTAGTGAGCCATGTAAAAGACTCCACCGCACCTCTGGCTCGCAGAAACCCGTCAATGGCTCGCCCTGTATCCACTTTCTCAATAAAACTGAGTTGATAGCGCTTCAACTGGTTGTTAATGCCGTCTTTGACTCTCTGCTCATAACCATCACCGAATTTCACGACCCTGACACGCGGCTCATGTGTGACCTCATAGTTATCTTGAGGCCGCCATTTGAATTCTGTTTTTGTCATATTTAACCCATAAAAAAAGCCTCGCAGGGAGGCTTTTTTAGCTTTCAGAATAAATTAAAAAATCAATTTAGATACGGCAATTGCAATACTCGCTGTGGCTATGAGGGTCGCAGCTATCCATTTAGTTTGGTTTGCAATAGCTTTTTGTACTTCAACTCTCACCGATGCAATATCTTCTTTTGTTGCATAGTTTGATTTGATGACAGCGAGATCTACTTTGATGGAATGTACATATTCTTCTAACTTTTTAACTCTTGTTTCCATCTCTCCACCTCCACCATTCCCTCCAGAGTGACTGGTTTCATTTTCTGGCAAGGGAGTATCTTTAAATATAGGGATTACATTCTCTAAATGCTTAGCCATTCTTACCTTCCGTACTCTGCTTGCCACCATTTTCTAGCCAGTTAATAACATGATAGGCATTGAAATACATTTCATGACTACAATTTTGACAAATGCCCCTATATTTATATTTGGCTATATTATATTTACTTTTAATGGATACCTCGTTAACTTCTATCGGAATGAGATAGAACTCTTCATCTGTCCCGTCAGCCATTGAAGGAAATCTAACATCCTTATTGCCACACATTACGCATGATATAGCGGGTATCCCTCTACTTCTTAAGAATTGAGAAAAACTTAAAGCAGTAACCAACTTAAATTTCTCCCAAAGTTTCCTCTCTTTACTTTCGATTCTCTTCGGTTCAGTATCCATCACCCACTCCAATAACAGAAATTTTATTACACAATTTAAGCATCAGTTATTGGATTCGTGTTACTGATTTTATTTACAGCGTTTTCATACAAGCTAGTTACTGATTAAGTAAACCACCGTCACGCTGCGTCTCATTAGCCAAGACATCATAGACTTCGCGCCTAACAAAACCAGATAACATCCTAGCATTTTCGGCTGTAAATTGACCATTATTACTGACATTGAAATTATTGACCTGATTAATAACTATACCACCACTACCACCTTTCCCCATATCCCTATTACTAATCACCTGCCCCCTGTCACCCGGTATCATGTATTGATGACCGTTATTCGCTTTGAATATTTCAGGCTTATTGTCTTCACCAATGCGATAAGCACCGTTCGGACTGACTGGCCCACCATTTTTACGAGCGCCCATTAATGCGATCATTGCAGGTATTGCCACCGCCATTGCAGTTAGACCGAAAGTCGCCGCAGTTCCCATTGTTGCTACACTGGTAGCCGCAGCAGCAGGAGCCATTGCCGTAGTAATCGTCGCGCCTGTTGCTACAGCCGATGCCGCAGCCGCAGTGTTAACAGCTTTACCGATGACCATGTTCTTGATTTGCTGCATCCCCATTTGAACCAAAGCAGACACCGCCTCGTTAGTGATGGTTAACGCGAGGTTTCGCATGGCATCGTTGGCGCTTTGAGTGCCGGTTAGCAGCCCTGTTATGGAATTGGCAGAGCGTTGTCCCAATGACTCCATAGCATCACCCAGAAATTGATACATCTCATTCTGGCCTTTCCATTGTTCCCATTGGGCGTTAGCAAGGTCTTCTTGATACTTCTTTTCGATAGCGGCTCTGGCTGCCTCGGCCTGTTCTTTCAACTCGGTATGCCTCTGCTCGAAATCTGTGATAGCTGCTATTTTTCTATCATGTTCATTAATGAGGTTTTGTACTGGGTCGAATTCCCCAAGGGTTTTCATGGCAGGCGATACGGCTTCATTGACTTTGCGTTGTCGTTCCTCTTCTTCGGCCTTGTCCTTAATTGCTTTCATCTGCTCTTGGAACGTTTTTTCGTCGATGAGGTGCTTATCGTACATCCTCGTGAGGTCATCTTCTTCTTTCTTCCGAAGCTTTGCGGAATGGGCTGCAACATCGAGTTCAGAGGCTTTAATTTTGTCATCTTTTGCTTGGTTAGCCAGCCAAATTCTTGCAGCAAGATCTTCCGCTGCTTTTATCTGGAGTTCACTAGAACCCTCCGGCATCGCCTTTCGAGCATCATATTTAGCCATCTCAAGGCTGTTTTCTTCGTAGCCAGTGTTGAGGCGTTCAAGTTCTTCGCGTTGATCTTTAAGTGAGTTTGCAATCTGTTTAGAACGACTTTCAGCCTCATCTTGAGCTTTCTTAGCTGCTGATTCAGCCTCCTGAGCGGCCTTTTTTCGTTTCTCGGCTGCTTCATCAACTTCTTGTTTTTTAACAACCAGATTAACGTACTTTTCAGTATCTCCTGAGTTTGCACCCGCATCCTTAGCTTCAAACTCAGCTTCTTTTATCAGTTTGCCTTTTTCATCAGGTATCGATGCTATTTCCAAGTCCCTTTCGGCATTCTTAATCATGCCTTCCATTTTCTTATTAACTTCTTTTGTATCTTCGCCTACGGATTTAATTGCGATACCAAGGCTACTAAGTTTAACTTTTATTAAATCCACTACCTCCCCGTATGTTTTCCCTGCATTCTCCCATTCCTTAACGTTATTAGGGATTTCCTTTTTACCTTGCTCATAAATTAACTTATTTGTTTCCGCTATTTTTTTGTTTCCGATATCGGACATTTTCGCCGAATTTGCCTTGGCGTTGTTCAGCTCTCTTGTTATGCGTACATGATCTGCTTTAGCTTGCGTTAGAGCCTCTTGCGCTTGTTTCTCATCATCAGTAACAGCTTGCTCGGCAAAATCGCTATCAAGCCCGTTACTCGTGTAATAGGCTATTTTTATCGCTCTTTTTTTAGGGTCTTTGAATTTATCGAGTTCCTTCTGCAATTCATCAATTTTTTGCTCTGCGTTTTTGGCGTCTATTCCCATCTGCTTGATTGATTTATTCATCTTATCAATTTCAGCAGCAACCTCTTCCACACTCAAATCCTTGAGTTTTTCTTTAACATCGCCTAAATTTTTCGCATATTCCCTCGCACCGTCTGATGCCTGTTTGGTTTTTTCATACATATAGTAAAAAACCCCTGCTGCGATGGTGATAAGGCCGAACCATCCCCCCACAAAAGCGAATGCAGATCCCAGCAATCTCAAGCCCACAGATGCCTCTTTAGCGGCAACACCAACAGCAGCAGTAGCTACCGCTGCTACTTTGCCAGTAGTTGCCACTTCTAGGTTGACTATTGCTAACCTAGACTTAGCAATGACGAGATTATCAGTCGCTATCCTCTCAGCATTAGTACCAGCCGCTGCTTTAAGTTCCGCTTCTGCAACCATATAGGCCAAAATAGCCTGTTCTCTATCCGCAAGTGCTTTACGATTAGCAGCAATAGCTGCATGTTCTGTTGCTAATGCGTTGGCGTGTGATGCCCTAGCATCAGCCAGAGAAGCTTGCGTGGATGTGTGCATAGCTCTCACTTTACCTGCCAGTGCGCCATTAAATTTAGCGACAGCCGCTAGTGCTACCATGCCGATAGCGGTAGCAAATACATCCAGATTTCCGCTCAAATTCACCAATGATTTATTGAATATGTTCGCTGCTGTACTTACCTTACTAGACTCACCAACGAACTTGGTGACGTTATTGTTAGCGACCACGAACGCCTGTTCTATCGTGGAGGTAGTTTTAGCAAATTCTTTGGCGATTTTATCTGCACTTGCTTTCATTGCAGCGACAACTATTTTGGAGGTTAATTTACCTTGCGCTGCCATTGCCTTTAATTGACCGATATCTTTACCAAGATAGTCAGCAATGGCTTGCATTATCCTTATGCCGTTCTCGCTAACGGAGTTGAATTCCTCGCCACGTAATGCACCTGCTGCTAAAGCTTGCGATAACTGAACAAGTACACTGGATGATTCTGCCGCTGTCGCACCTGACACAATAAGCGCTTTATTTATTGTTTCAGTCATATCACCTAAGTCTCTAGCGCCCATATTTAATGAGCGAGTAGCTTTCTCAAGACGACCATACAGTGTAGCTGTGGCTTCTAGGCTAGTTCTTGACCTTTGAGCGATATCGAATACACGCGCAGTCACTTCACCAAGCTCTTCATGTGCCTTTTTGGAATTAACTAATTTGTTGTTTACAGTAGTCCAGCTATCTGCATATTTGGCAATTTGTTGGATATAGAGCGCTGAAATAAGACTTGATGCTACCATAGATAATGATGACATTGACTTCCCTAGACTTCTTGTAGCCATGTCTGCCCTACCCATTCCGCGTTCTAAACCATCCAATCTATCATTTACTTGGCGCTGGGCAGTGAGCAATTGCGCTACATCCATTGATACTTGGTAAACAATATTACCTACCTGATGATCTGCCATTTTGTCGGTTCCTTAAAAAAGAAAACCCCGCCATGTGGCAGGGTTATTTGGTACATATAAGGGAATATAATTTCAAAGCGTGACGGATTGATAATTTTATTGTCTTGCTATAAATCGTTTTCCCATTTTACCCAAAAGCAACGAAAATAAAATTGCCAACGAGCCAATAATGGTGATTCCCACTCCAGCCGTCATATAAAGCTGCCGATCTGCAACTAATCCAGCATTAATAACCTTGTCATAATACCCAACTGAAATATTCATTGTGCAAGCATAAAAGCAAACAAATAGGCCAATAAATGTTAATAGAAAACCTATTACTTTTGGTATAGAACCACCGCCAATATTAAGCTCACATTCTTTGGCTTTCATTTCTTCTGCCAGCACGCTACGCATAGCTATCTTTGCATCGTCAGGCTCATTAAGAATGAAAACATCAAAAGCATCATAATAATCTTGATGCATTTGAATAACCGTATCAGAATCACCATTCTCTTGATACTTTTCCGTAGCTCCATTTATAACTTTCATTATTTCTCTTATTGTGCGCCTGTTGGCCTGATAACATTCGCTATCGTCACTTTTTATGAGAATTTTATAATAATCTCTTGGTTCGCCCTGTATTGAAATATCTGACATATTTACCTCGGTTATTTACCATTATCAGCCAAGCACTTCTCTAAAATTTCTCTTCTATTCTGTTCAACTGGAACAGCCCCTCATTATCAAGCAATTTCACACTATTTAACCGTAAACAGCATAAAGCCCGTGAATGGAGCTTTAGCCTAAAAATGATATGTATAGTCGATAGATGACAAACAATAGGCCAGGCAGACCTAAAATCCAGAGGATTAAACTTAAACGTGCATCTTTCAACTTACCATCAAAAGATAATGCATTTTTCTCAAGAGATGACTCAATTCGAGATATTGCATTATCAAGTTTATTGTCCATCTCTTTGAATTTAGAGTTAAATCTGTTCTCTACTTCTGTGAGCTTAGAGTCAAATCTGTTCTCTGTCTTTGTTAATCTAGCATCAAGCTGATCTTCGCTTGGTTTCTTAGATAGAGCGCTGTCGATTGCGTCTAATTTTTGCTTAATAACAGCAACGTCAGTCTTCATTGTGCCGACATCACCGGTAACTGTTTTCAGGTCAGACTTCATATCGTTCATGGTAGTTTTGATATGTTCAACGTCTGATTCAAGTCTTGCTACTCGTGATTCCATACCGCCACCTCCACCACTGCCACCAATTTTAGATTGCTGTGATTCATAATCATCTGAGTTTTCATGAGGCTTAACCACCTTGAATCGGTTTCTTGATTCTAATCTAGCATCAACTGTAATTTTATTCATTTACAAGACTCACTTTAAAGTAGGCCTCATTGCCATCAATTTCCTCGTTATTGACTAGAATGCCAGTCCTAACGAAATACGTGCCCTCATATGAAAACATGGACTTGAGAAAACTGAGCCTGATAGATGCAGCGATATCATCTGGCTTCCCCTGCGTATCTTCTGTTTTCATCCAAAAGCCTTTTTTATCACACACTTCTGTTTGGTTCGAATCTGTAACCCTAAACAACTGGCTTTGTATGTAATACGGCTCATCATGTTTTAAATTAATCATGAAAACCTTGAAATGAAAATCAACAATAAATGGTAATTCTTCGCACTCAAAAACAAGCAATGGCTGTTCATCGCTATCAGGATTATACGGGTGAATAAACGCTATTCTTTCATTATTCATTGTCTTTCCCTTCATACATCCGCTTGATTGTTTTCATAAACAACTCTTTGAACTTCTCAGACTCTAACTGCACAAGTTCGTCTATGTTCTTTGGTTTTGATTCTTCGTCTACAGCAGTTTGTAAGATCATGACCATTTCAGAATTAAGGGAGCGCCCGTTCTTCCTCGCTCTATCGGTCAGCTTTTCCTTTAATTCGTCAGGCATCCTTATGCTGTACGGACTGATATCTCTAACTTTCTTCATTGAACTTAGCCATTAATCACATTAACTTCATTGATCCCTTTAGTTTTCCTTCTCTAAGCTCAATACACTCTTCTGCACTTGTTTGCCGCCAGTTACCAAATGAATCCCTTATTGCAAACTGATCATCAAATCCAAGATGCACTGAACATTGACAAAATTCATCATAATAATCAATGGTTAATGTGTCTTCAGTAAATAAACAAATTCCTTCATACTCTTGGGCTATATCCAATACCCATTGTAGTTTTGAGATCTGTTCAAATACTTCTTTGTTGTACTTTTTCATAATTGCGCTCTTACTTTTATTTGACTATTTGCAGTGTTACTCAGTAAAGATGCAAGTTAAAGCAAAACAAATATATTATATGATGTTGCATGCACTTAACGCTATATTAGTTGACAGAGTACAAGTTTACTTATAAATTTACCGCCAAGAGGCGTCGAAACCTCAGCAAAAGCGGTCAGAGCCAACCCCGTCAGTGTTGGATTTTTTATGCCTAAATTTTAATGGTTGATTGATCAACCATATCTCCGATTCAAAGTCGGGAGGGCGACGAATACAACACCCGAAAGGGGAATAAGTCCGCGGTCTCTTTTGCACCGTTTCGAACCTCCTGACACCACTCTTTGTTAGTGGTAACTCAATATCGAAATAAAGCAAAAGGAGTCATCTCATGATTACTAATCAATTAACCATCTCTAGCACATCAATTCATCAAGATAAAGATGGACGCTACTCACTGAATGATCTACATCAAGCATCTGGCGGTGAGCAAAAAAATAAACCAGTGCATTGGTTATCTACTCAGCAAGCTAAAGATTTGATTGAAGAAATTTCAAAGGTAGAAAATCCTACCTTTAAATCTGTATTCATAAAAAAGGGGCGCTATGGCGGAACTTACGTTTGCAAAGAATTAGTTTATTCCTATGCAATGTGGATCAGCGCCGCATTCGCCCTAAAAGTTATCAGAGCATATGATGACTTGGTTAATGGTCGTATTAGTACAGTAGAAAGTAAGACCACAGTTCAGCAACGGAACCCATTAAAGAACGCCGTTAACCTTCTGGTCAGCAAGAAAGGTATCATGTACCCAGAGGCTTACTCACTGGTTCACCAGCGGTTCAATGTAGAGCATATAGACGAATTGACAGCCGATCAGTTACCACAGGCTATCGAATATGTTCACAAGATGGCAATGGAAGGTGAGTATCTTGGCAAAGAAGAATTACCTGTTCTGCGTGGTTATTCTGGATTCAGCGGAAAGTTACTAATGGAACTGGAAAACGGCGAAGTTGTTTACTCCTCAGCACTAACACCAAATCACCATGTAGCGACCATAAATGATTTTATGGAAATTGCACAACGTGCTGGATACCTGCTGATACGTAAAGAAGATATGCAACCCATGATGAAGGCATTGGAAAGCTATAAATTCAACGCCTAACCCCAAGCCACGGATGGCTTATTCCATCATTATAACCTCACAGGGGGTGGAAAACCCTCAGTAGGCCATCGAATACGCTCAGTCTGTACTTGTCTGGGAGTGGACACCTCTTGAGATATATGGGGAAACCTACGAGAAATTTTGCGTAACATTTCAGACCCTAGAGATTGAGGGTGTCGTTTGGGTTTTTGATCACCTTGATTATTTTTTAAATCAGTATTATCCATCATTGAAATCCTCTGTTTGATAATAAGGCGGAATAACCGCCTTTATTTATGTAAAACAAAGCACACAGTTAAAAAGCATGTAATTAGAAATTAAAAAAAACCGCAGTTAAGCGGCGTTAGATGTGAAAAACCCGCCGAAGCGGGTTAGTAAGTTATTCTTTTGGCATTGGTAATTCACTTTTAGAAATGATAGCCAGTCTGTTTTGATGATGCTCGGGATCACCCCATAGCCACATCTCTTGTCGGCTAACATCATCTTGAGTCAGAATCTTGCGCAGTTCGCAGGTTATCATGTCATAGGCGTAAACATGCAGATTATACATCAGGGCGTCATACATGCGATCCTGCCAAAAAGCCATGCCATCATTAGTTTGATTCATGTCAGATACTATTACGTTATAGCGCTCCAGCAGATAATCAAAGAACACCTTACCAGCTAAATCACGTAGAGCTGCCCGATGCTGAGGAGTTCTAATGCGCCAAACGAGAATTTGGGTTACAGGACGGCAATTTAACTCAACGTCAGGCTGTATAACCACTCGGTTATAATAAGCGACCTCTTTTGATATGTCGTTTATCAGAGCCAGCTCAAAATGAGACTGACTAATCTTATTAGTCAATCGATTATCAATACGAACCATGCGATAGCCAGGAGAAAGGGGTAATCCTTTTATTTGTCCTGTGATATCTGCTCCACCCATTAAAGAGGCGTAGAGGGTGTGATTATCTGAGCTTTCGTTCAAATGAGCGAAAACTTCATTAATCTTTTCAGGACTTACCAATCTTTGTGGCATATATCCCCCTCAATCCCAGTACCTAAAATGGATAGCTAAAATTTAGCTCATTGATAAATATTCCTTGAGGTGATATTAGTCTACTTGAACCTAAGGTTCAATAGCATTGGCTATATTGCTATTGTTTCGTTGATGATTAAAATGTGTCAGTTTTTAGCCATCCGTAACCCGAAGTTAAGCATGAATCCATGCCATTTCATCGCTGCATACTCACCAGTCTGCGTTTGCCGCTCATCAGCTCATTGGTGCGCTTATCATCAGCATCGATAACAGCGTCATACTCTTCACGCGTAAAGCCTTTCTCATCAGGGAACTTGGCTTTCAGCATCATCTGAAACTCGGTCATGGTTAACCGTTCAGCTTCCTCTCGTGTCATATTGAAGTGCGTGCGGGCAGCACTGATATACTCGATAGCTTTAAACTGGTCGGAATACGCTTCCGTACCTTCATGTCGTTGGAGCCTCCTGATTTCAACCTTACCAATAACTCCATGTGTTATCAGTTCAGTAGCAACCACAATGATGTCATTCACGGGCATTCGTCCCGGTCGATATACCAGACCCCTTCGCCCCGGTCGCCACTCCCCGATGAGCTCGTCTGCATCTTCATCACAACAAGCCTGTATAACCATTATGGCAGTAGATAAAATCTTCCGTCCAATGGGCTTACGCATCAGCTTAATCAGCCAGTCTGGAAGAGTGCCATAGGCTATCACTGCTCGGTTAATGAGTTCCTGCGTCTCCGCGCCATTGAGCAACGTGTACGCCCCCACAATTTGTTGAGGCGTTCCAATTCTCGTCATTGAAGAGAATGAGGGGTAAAGTAAAAAATCGCGTTTATCAGTGGAGATAACTATCTCGCCGATTTCAAAAATAGGTGTCATAATTCCTCCTGAACATTATCAAGGGCGCTCGCAAGCACCCTTTGTAATGTTAAGCAGTTACCGTTACCGCACATTTGGCGGCTTTACTGCCATCCTCGGAAGTGACGGTGACATTTGCCGAGCCTTCTGCAACCCCTTTCACTGTCACCACGCTACCTATCTTGCTCACTGTAGCAACGCTGGTTTTATCAGATGTCACGGTATAGTTTTTATTGGTCGCATCAGCAGGATTGAAATTAACCACAAAAGAACCGGTTTTTCCTACGGCTACAGTCAATGACGAAGGATTAGCGGTGATTGACTGTACCGCGACTTCTTCGATCAACCATTCAACCGTATCGGCATCGGATATTTTTAACTCACCGGAATACGTAGCCACTTCGTTAGCACCGAACTTAGATGACCACGACGTGAAGACCATGTAGCCTTGCAGAACGAAGGCATTCTCGCCTGTAAAATCCATCTGTACCCAATACGAGGGCTGACGGCCAGCCTGAACCTCTCTCGGTATTTCCTGCAACAATCGCAATGGACCGAAATCATCTTTCTTGTCCCGCTTACGATACTCACCATCAAATGAGATGGTTAAGTTCATGCTGGTGACGACACTTTCCACCAGCCCCTTTGAATCATCCGCCTCTGAGGTCAGTGTGTTAGGTGACAGATCAAATGATTTGGTGGTCAATGCACCAATCCGAAAAAACGCTGATTGATCGGGTACTGCATCAGGACAACCATGTGCAATACGGATAATGGCATTACGGCCAATAAGTTTATTGGTTTCTACCGGGCAATTTGCCATGTGAATAACCTCTATTAATAGAAATAAAAAAGGCCGCGTTACGCGACCTGATTATGATGTACAACGGAATAGTAACCGGATGATGTATCGGTTCTCTTGTGTCGGGATGGGGGTTGGCATACCGCCCAGATTGAAAACAGCATTCAGGCAATCATCATCGGGATGAGCAGCCACATAGTCGAGTATTTCCTGCGCTCGCTGGATAACGGGCTGTGGGTCGTTCTGTCCACTGACCAGTATCACCTGCACATTGTCATCCGCACTGAGATCATCCAGTCGTCCTGTTCCACCCGATGGCTGAAAGACCATGTACTGCGCTTTCCCGCCATCGCCTTTCTGTTCAATCCAAGTGACCATCTGTACCGTGAAACCATCAATCAGCCTTGCCGTTGCCAGATAATGCCGGAATTGTTCAAATATACTCATAGCGATTTCAATTCCTCCATGACAGCCTTATCGATCTGCGCCCGCACTTCATTAAATCCGCGCTTCAAGAACTCTTTTTTCGCGGTTGCCCTGCGGAAGTTTTGCTTAACCTTGGGGTCATGAACATAAACGGCGTAGTTTGCAGAATATCCCACCCGCCCCGTTAACCGTGTTCCCTGAAAGCGAACATCACGGAACTGAGAGTTAATGAGGGTGGCAGTATCAATCGGCGTATAAAGAGCAGCCTGAGCGCTCCCGATATACAGCGCCTTATGCATGGCACGAACCACCTTACGCCCTCTAATATCGCCGATGAGTGCATTAAGTCTGGTTTGCGCCTCACGAATGCCGGTGACTTTCACGCCCATATCACACCCCCGTCACTAATGCGTAATCATCCGCCATGCGTTCAAATGTGTCGGCATAGCGCACGATGTGCTTGAGTTCGTCAGCCCCTGCCGCGATAGGATTCAGATTAGATGACTCGCCAATCAGGATATAATCCCCTATAGAGGCATCAGCAAACTCAGTCCAGAATGTGTTTTTGGCAACAAGTTCAGCACCAACCCCAGATATTTTGCTGGACAATCCACCTTGATAATCACACAAGATGATTTGTGGCTCAGCATAACCAAGAGGTTTACCATACTCATCATTTTCTAGCCGCTTCCAGAAGGTACAAGGGGCGGTATAAGCCCAGTTAGCAACACTGCTCATGTTCACCCCACTACATCAAAGAAGCCGACTGATTTACTTTCCAGCGGCAAACCGGACAGGCAGCCTTGTTTATCCCAGATCCTGATTTGTTTCAGCAAATAATCCGTGCCGGCTGAATCGTAATTGAATGAACGCGAACCACCGGAGGGCGAACCCTGTGAGGCAATTTTTCTCGCACCGGACAGGGAAGCCAGACGGACAGCGGCATAGATAAGCAGGAGTTTTTGCAGGTTGTCCTCATAACCCTGAGCCGTCATACACTCCGAGGTTACATTCACCTGCTCCAAGAGCAATTCCAGTACAGAATCAGGCAATGTGAAACCCAACTCGGCGATCATCGGCTTAATGTCACTCAGTGTTATCACCATCTTTTTTCGCCTTTCTGGCCGCTTCCGCAAGAGCTTTCTCTGCATCATCAGCTCGTTTTTTTTCAGCCGCCAATACTTCTGTGAGTTCCGTTTCTTTTGCCTTAGCGGCCTCAATCATGGCTAGCATCTTAGCGTTAGCGTCATCCAGTTCAGCTTGTAGTTCTGAATCTTCAGAAAAATTCATGGTTGCAGGTGTCGCTACTTCAAATACTAATTTCTCCCCCTTTTTATCTTTAGAAGCTTCTGCTTTGCCAGCGTCAATCCACTTAACAGCAATACTGTCATTAATCTCATAGGTGTGGCCAACCTCCAACTTCTGAAGGTTGGCACCGGCAAAAAGATTTGTTACCAAAATTTTTACGAGTGCCATATATCCCCCTTACTTGCCTTTGGCGTGGATGACTGAGAAGTGTCCGTTAATATCCTGCTTAACCATCAGACCAGCAGCCCCCCATGTGCGCCATACATAGTCGGAGTTATAGAACTGGCGTGGATCCGCAACCGTGCCGAAAGCCTGTCCAACAATCGGTGCGATAACACCTGCGCCCAGTGGAATGATCATCATTTCATTGCCTTTCAGCTCAAAGTCTTCTTTGATGCCAGCAATGCCCGTGATTTTCTTAATTTCCTCAAGAACAGTGCGGGTCTGGTTAACGTCGTAGTACAGTTTTTCCCAGTTAGACAGGACGTCACCTGATACATACCAAGTCTGTGCCCCGTACTGGTAGTTTTGTAATTTCAGCACGTCACGCACTTTCATAACTTCACTACGCATTGCTTGACCATCTGTGCTCGTGGTGTGATCGACGTTTAGCGTGACTTGTGCGATACGCTCATCAGCGCGTAAGCCTTTCCACGTTTTATCATCAAACTTAATGAAATTACCTTCACTGTCGCGGAAACCATTCCAGATAAAGTCGAGATACTTACGACGAACAACTTTTACAGAGTCGGCCTGTGCATCAGACAATGAAGCCAGCGCAGAGCCTTTGTTAAATACCGGATCGCGCCAATTGAACTTAAAGCCCGTATCGTGAATTGGCACCATCGTACCGTCAAAGCTGTAAGAACGTGCATCCAGAGCTGCACCAATCTGACCAGACATTGACGTATGTGCCCAACCAGTGCCGCCAGTACGAGCATATTCATACACTGATTCTTCTAAACGCACTGAGCGAGATAATCCCACCAGATCATTTAACAGAGTGAATTCAGTGTTAGGCTCAAACTCTGCCAGCACAGTCTGGTCATACGCACGATACAGGCGCTTGATATCATCGATAGCATTAACCGCATCAAGGCGCGGAGCATCCTCACCACGGAAGCGAGCGCGAGAAATAAAAGCCGCTACCGCCTGAGCAGATGAATTACGGGCTAACGTCAGCTCGCCAAACTGAGCTTGATTAGCCTCAAGGTTGCCGGTTTCGGTTGCCCGTTTAGTTGAAAAATAAAACATTCAGTTCTCCTTACTTAAACACCACGCGAACCAGATCACCCGCTTTTGCTGTGATACTGTCTTCTTCGACATAGGCAAATGCAGCAACACCATCACCAGCCGCCGCAATCTGACCGTTAGCAGCCGTCACAGGCTGACCCTTTTTATACGTTCCCTCAGTTGCACGAACGTTTAGGAATACCCCCGCCATAGGGTGAATACAGATGACCACTGAACCCGCCGTGATAGCGTCATCCACTGTCTGGCAGCGGAGATAGTCGATATTGGCAACATACAAAATGGCTGATTCTTTGCCGTCCACGGAGGCTTTGAATTTGCCTGCCTCAAAATACCCAATGGTGCCGGGCTTCGTATCTACCGCCGCCGCACCTTCGCGATTCAGCATCGGATTGGTAAATACACCACCCGCATGAATTACATGTTTTCCGTCTTTAGCCATTTCCATTACTCCGGCATAGATGTGAATGATTCAGAATTGTTGTTTGTGAATGATGAATTCAGCCCTGCTGATGTCTGGCACTGGGCATAAAAGCCATCCAGTGCTGCACCATCCAGCGCATTAACCGCGATATCGTCCAGACCAAACTTCGCTTTTACCGCAGCACGTTTGTCGGATTTCTCCTTGTCTGCGTTCGCGGTCAACTGAGATTCCAGCGTGGTGATTTTGTCAGTCACTGGTTTCATGGCTGCATTTATTGCTGCGGTAATCGCATCAGTATTTGTTACGGCCTCTTTCTCTTTTTTCGCGCGCGCGGCTTTTTCTTCCAGCGTTTCTTTGTCTTTTGCTTCGTCAGCATTCATCTGGTTGTATGCATCAAGCAATTCAGCTTCGGTCTTGCCGTCAGTCGACTTACCTTTCGCTTTCAGGGCGTTAACAATCATGTCTTTCATCGGGTTATTAGCTCCGTTGGTTTTAATTTCGTATTCAGTTGGCTTACGCACAACTTCGACAGACTCTCCGACGAGTTCGGCTGTACCGTCATCGTTCATGAGATATTTTTGCTGATAGGTTTTACCGGATCGGTAGTAGATAAATTTGTCAGGCCAGACGGTTTCAGGGTAAGGCCAGTCATCATTTGGGTATGCAACTTTTAACTTTGCTCTGAGCGCTGAGTAAATGTCATCGAATGAGAAGTTAGAGGCATTGGTGAAAAAGAATTTCGTTTTATCAACCACTCCCTCTTTTGTGCAATTTGATGCATCAGACAGATTAACCTGCTCGACATTCAGCTTTTCACCATCAGAGTTGACAAAAATCCCCACCCCCTCTTTTGGTGTTGCGGCTCCCGGTTCTTCGGGTGGGAGAATGGCCACATGGTCGAACTGCATATTTCGTGCAATCCATGTGTACTTTTTCCCTCGTGACTTCCCGCCGTTCTGCTCACGCTGTAGCAATAGCCCAGTGGAAATGTGTATAGGCTCAGCGCCTTTGTTAGCGATCATGTCATCCAGACGCTGTAGTAAAACCTGCCCCTTTTCCGTAGACTCCGCATACCGACGGTTAATCTTCATGTCCATGACAACCCGATCACCGTCTTTTCGTACATTCTCAGCCCATGCACCAACATGAAACTGATTGACCGCACGGGGAACATCCGCAGAGACATACTGGCCGTCAATGCTGGGATGTCCCAAAGGCATCTGCTTGCCTTCTATTGATTTGTAGCTCTTGTTAATCTCACCAGCCGGATAAAGACCGCCGTTCATCACAACATCATCAACAACGGGTACAACGCCACGAATGACAATATGTGCATCACCATCGATAGTTTCAGTTGAGATATTGGAGGAGTTTAGGGCTAGGGATTTAACATGAACGCTGGATAGCTTCATGTCGTGACCTCTTTGAAGTGTTACTCGATTTGTTCCGGTTCTGGTTTTTGCCACGCCTGACGTTCTTCTGTCAGACGTTTAGTCAGCCCGGTGTTATACAGTTTTCCGCTATCGTCCAGAACAACAGGCTGTTGTGCGCAGTAGCAGCGATAGCGATTACCGTTCTTGGAATAGAATTCCTCAGCTTCCTGTTTTGTGTAGAGTTTCCCATGCCTGACTGCATGCCATTGCCGTGTTGTAGGTTTCAGAGCGGATAACCAAAGCAATTTGGTATTTAATCCCAGCCGTTCTTTAGCCCATTCAGATTCATTCCAATTAGCCTCTCGCAATGCACCTACTTGCTCAGTCTGGGCGATGTTCTTGGCGGTTCCTATTGACACATTCAAGCGTTTACTGATGATAGCGGCAATCTCTCTCGGATTGACGCCGCGAGCAATAGCCTCAGCTATCACATGAGAAAGATCAGCCCGTGCCGCATCAGAAACGCCCTTCCAATCGCTGTAGGTTGATATAAAAGCTGCCGCCACCTGATTTTGATAGGCTGGCGTTGATAACAAGGCTGAGAGTGTGGTTTTCTGTGCGTAGATTTCTGACTGTGCGGATAGATTGGTATAGGCGTTTAATGTTCCTCGCTGATACTCATCCGCTACATAACTAAAAGCCCATAGCTGATCTTTCCCACCAGCAAGCAAAAAATCATCCAGAATTATTTGCACTATCTCCAGCAGATCAGCCAGTTGCTGGGCTGTCATGTCATAGATATACGTTCCGGCATTGACTCGGTAAAGCGTGTCAGGCTTTACCGCATTTTGGGTGAGTATGTATCCATAGAGTGAATTAACACTACGCTCTCGGCCAACCAATCTTTCATTAAATAGTTGTTTCAGCGCCACCTTGATGCCGTAATACCGCTGTTCGATATCACGAAACATCTTGTTAACGGGGCGGTATGATTGCGTGGGGTCACGCTTATTCCTTGGTATTATCGGGGTTCCAATTTTGGTCTGGGTCATCAGTTAACGGATCTCCGGTTGCGCCCTGTGGCTCTGGCTCTTCTTCCAACGGCTCCATCTCGCCTACAGTACGGACTTCATTAGGAGTAAACGCGGGTGTCCCAAAAGCCTGTTGTGTCTTAAGTGCAGCCTCAGCCATCTTAATCATATTGTCGATCTTCTCCTGCTCACTGGCGGCGAGCATGTCAGACCATGCAATAGTGACCTCACCGGAAGAAGGTGGTTCGATAATGCCGATTTCCCACAACCGCGTTATCAATTGCGTCACATATTGGGTTAGAAAACCCCATCGGCGACCATTCAACCGAACCTTCCAAGTGGCATCATCTTTATCACCGGCTAACTTTCCGGTCTGAGTGCCGAACAGCACAGTAAACGGCACTTGCACGGAGGCGCAAAACTCACGGGCTGTCACTTCCCATGTGGGTGTTGGGTCTCCCGGAGCAACAGACAGGACATTCAACCGCCCCGCTTGCATCACTGCCGCTGAGTCAGTCCCTCTGTTGAGCTTGCTGATTTTATCTTCCAGTGCCGCGCCGAGGTCTTTGTAGCCAGCTTGAATTGCCGCCGTGGTGATACTATTCATATCAGTTTCTTTTTCAAACTCCACCCCGATCTGACGAGAAGCGTTTTTCAAAAAACCCTCGGAACTACCACCAGATACCTTTTCGATATCCAGCAATTTGTTATACCCCGCCCTGAGCAACGGCGTGCCGGAGAAAATATCCCCACTTTCGGCACCTTCGCACAAAGTAATCACCCGTGATGGATGAATGAGAAGTTGTTTCGCTGGGCCTTGCATCTCAACCTGACCCACGGGACGTTCATCAAAATTGAACATCTTTGGCTGCCCATAGGTATCTGAATGAATATCCTGATCCCACTCGGCAACAGTCAATTGAGGCTCCCAGACGGGGATTAGGTTAACTACTGCATCAACTTTTAGTCGTGATACCACAGTAACATCAACAGGCTCACTCCAGTTTTTGCTATCCCTAACCTGAATAAGCAGCGCTGAGTAGTTACCAATCATATTGCGGCGATCAGCATCTTTGATTTTCGCCCAGAACGGCTTTAGCAGCTTTGTAACTTTCGTTTCCCATGCGCTGGTTACGTCTGACTCTTTCTTTTCCTCGCCATCAATAATGGTCGGATTGTCCTGCCAACACCCGTCCAGCAAACGATGCACGGCGGCATGAGCTACAGCATTACGCTCATAGACGTTATAGTACTCTTTGAATCTGAGCTGCTCGGGATAACCGAACTCAGAATAAATATTGGTTCGTTTTGTATTGCCGCTAATCCCACCCGACGCATAGAGCATCCGCTTGGCGATCGTGTCAACCAGACTATTAACGAGCAATTCTTGTTTTTCACTCACAGCCTCTCCTTAAAAGAAAAATGCGCCCACAGCCTTACGGTTGTTCTTGGCAACAGCAAAATACCTGAACCCGTCCGCACCATGTGATGTGAAGTCATGAAGTGGCTTATCTTTCCAGCAACCGCGCTTGTCATCCCATTCCTTGCGGTAGCTTTCCAGATGAGATATCCCCTCACTACACTCTTCATCAAATACACAACTGGACAGGATTTCACGCACCGATTCTATGCCAGTATCCACGCCAACCTTTGGCACAACCTTGAAGATCATTGAGTATTTCTGACCGTCGATTTCGTACCCTTCGCGCGCCAGTTCTCGTCGAGACTTGGCATCAGCGCCAAACTCACGGTTATCGATATCATGTGGCCCCCAATGATCACCATAGATATAGCCTTTATCCTTCAATACCTTCATGTAATGCCGTAAACCCTCACCGGAGTTTTCGTAATAGTCGATGACGTGGAACTCTTCCCCCACTTCACGTACGAACCAGATCGCCGTCGAATCACCCACCCCGATATCCCAGAAGGTATGTACTGGTAGGTGTGAATTATCCGGTAATTTTCCGATGCGTTTGTTCTCATATAGCCAGCGGAACTGCTTGGCGTAGTACGCACCTTCTACTGATTGCTGGAATGCCTCGGACGGGATGGATGGATATTCCCGCTTCATGTCATCGCCGAGTGTCTTCTCTTTGGCGAGATACCATGCCTTTTGACGTTCATTTAACTGAATGCCGTGTTTGCCTGATAATTCAGCGAAGTAGTCAACCAGGCGCTGAGGCCATGCCTCTACTGGGTCTATTGCGTATTGCGGATTCTTCCACCACGAGAAAAAGAAAAACTTCCAATCGAGGTTAGATAGCTGCTTACCCTGTAGTTGTGCTTTCTCTGCCGTCTGGCAGTAGTCAAAGAAGTATCCCGCTCTCCCTTCCGCCGTACTCTCAATCGTCGTGAAACAATCTGTCGATACCGCTTCAAAAGCACCGGTGACAATTTCTCTGGCTTTGTGGGGGAACTTGGCGCATATCTTCCCGAATTCAGAGACATGCAGATAACGCAATGTGCCACCACGGAAAGAGGTTGATACGTACAGCGAGCCGCCCTTGCGAAAGACTAATTCACCCGCTGCGTCATTACTGGCAGGATTGGCGGCTTTAATCTCATCCGGCAATTGGTCATAGGCGTACTTAACCTTCTCACGGAATAGTCGCTTTGCGTCATTCAGGGTGTGGGCAATCAGGGCGCATTTGGCAGATTCGAATAGGGCAGCGTCAAGCTGGATAATGCATACCTCAGTTGTGAAACCGAGCTGACGGGCTTTCAGGATAATATTACGGGTATGGATGCCCTCGAAATACTCCAGCTGCTCTGGTGTCATCTTAAATCTGACGGGGCGACCTTCTTTGTCCGTAATCCAGTAGAGATGATTCAGCCGCCAGAGTTTATCGCGCAGTAACGCTAAATGTTCTGGCTTCATGATTACCCCTTAGAGAGTTCGTCCATCATATCGGATAGCTTACCGACAACATCATGTTCATTCTTGACCTGATCACGGAATGCCTGAACGCTGATGTGCTTGCCTAACAGCTCTAGGTTCTTCACTTTATCCGGCCACTTGATTTTCTTGAGTAACGCTGTGGTATCTTGTGAACCCATCTCAACCACTTCCATACCGGATAGAGTGGTACGCCAGACTTTAGGCCAGTCTTTTACCGGTTTCAGTTCACCGCCATCAGTAAGAATGTCGAGTACGTCCATCTGGTCAATTTCGACCAACCGCTTTAATACGTAGGTGGCATTAACCCCGACCTCTTCATTGCGACCGGCTTTCAGTTCTGCAATTCGCGACTGAATATCAGGTTTTGACAGGTTTTCAGACGCAGTGCGGTTAGCAGTCCTTTCGCTGTACCCCGCACGAATGGCCGCTTGTGTGGCGTTCAAATCAACGAGGTACTCGCGACAAAACATTTCTTGTTTGTCGGTGAGTGCCATTTCTTTTTCCTCTATAAAGCAAAAAACCCTCCGAAGAGGGCTGAATTATCGTGCATTAAATATCAATTTGGAGCTGAACTATACTTTTCAATCATTGGGTCTTCTTGAATATGATATTCACCTATATCTATAAGGCCTAACGATTCGGAATCTTTGCAGGACTTTTTATTGATAATTTTATCGCCTTTATAAACAACAAGCCCTGAAAAATCCCAATATTTACTTCCCCCTGCATAGACGACATAGCTGTAATCACCATTTTTAAATCTGACATAAGTTGATGACCCACCCATAAGCAGCTGATAACCGTAAAATACATTTTTACTATCATTCAATTTTACCGGTAAAGTAATTTCAGTTTTAGATAATGTTCCATATACGCAATTAACTTGAAGATGCGGGTTTTAAAATCTGGAAGTTATCAGTCAACCGAGTGGTGAGTTCTTTCGCTTTTTCTGGCAATGTGACATGAAAAAAGTGGCGCAGCGTTTCACGGAATGTTTTGGTATCCGGAAAATAGACATTGTTTCGTACCTGCTCATTCACATACTTCCATAATCGCTCAATCGGGTTGAGATTAGGGCTGTAAGGCGGCAGGTAGTGCAACTCAATATTCAAAACCTCGGCAAAAAATTGGACGACTCCGGAACGGTGATAACCCGCACCATCCAGAATAATGTGGATTTTTTGCGAAAGTGGATAGGTTTCCCGGATTGAGCCGAAAAAAAGGACGACATTTTTCGCGTTAATCGTCGGATATTCACGAACAATAGTCTCTTCAATCCGTTGTAAATTAAGGGCACCCATGATGTTGAGTCGAGTACGACTGCCTGTGGTTTCAACCACTTTGACGTGCTTCCGCCCGCTCTTCATCCAGCCATAACTTAATTTTGTGGACAGGGTCGGGTGAACCGCATCAATAAATAAAATAGGCGCATTCTGGCCACATTCTTCTTTCAGCGCGTTGTAGGTTTCAATAAACTGTTGCTGTTTATCCGCATCAAATTTATGCGGAGCACCCATTGGCTTCTTGTAGCTGAAACCTTGACGGTGAAGCCATTTCGTCATTCCTGCGACAGTGAAAGTCACCTGCCATCGTGCCCGAACATAGGCCACAATTTGTGCGGTAGTGTGCATCAAATTTGCCATCAGATACTCAACTAATTCTGTTGTTTGTTCGGCAGACAAACGGCTTTCAGAGCCCCCATTTTCAGGGGCGAGTTTTTCCTCAGAGAAGTAATCTTTCAGATGGCGGCTCACCGTACTTTCATGGATCCGCAAAGCCTGAGCAATCATCTGGGCAGTCCAGCCTTCTGAGGCCAAAAGCACGGCCTTGATGCGGTCACGTACTCGTCCATCGCGAGTCGTATCATGCATCAATTCGAGGGCGTCTTTTTGGGCATCTGTTAGATTAATTTTCATGGGCGCAATCATGATCTGATACAAATGAAAAATCAAGCATCTTCAATGACGACGGGTATATCTATAAACAGGCGTCTTTCCTTGCTCCACTGATACATTTACATATTTATTGTTTTCTAACTGACAAGTAAATTCGGCCGCATTAGCGTTTCCAAAAATTACCCCAAAGAAAATTATCGCAGCAATAATCTCTTTCATTTCATTACCTCAAAATATATTAACTATTCCAGTATATTCTATGGAAATGTGAAAGGCATGATTAAACGTATTTTTACGTACTAAATGCTGCATATTTTACGAACATTTTTAAATAAGAATTTATCAAGCACCCCTTTTCGGATGCTTTGCAGAATTTTGTGAAATGGTCATTGATCCAGTGACCAATGCAAATATCAGTGAGTTAGTGTAATCAGACAATTTTTTGGCCGATTGGAGCTGAACCAAAGTGACGGCCTCGCTAATTTCAGATAGTTAGCTGAATTAACCGAGGCCACCAAACTGAGGGCCTCGATAATATCAATCGCTTATCGTGTCAGAGGGTAGCTGAGCTATTAATCCTCATCGAAAAGTAATTTTGGCTGCGTCAAAGATAAAATTTGTTCATATTCCAATTCCAGCAACTTTTTCTCTTTCTTTCTATCGTTCATCAATCGGCTACCCATTCGAGCTTTGATTTCGGATTTCGCAACTTTCAGAGCATGACGATGTTGCGCCTCTTCGCCTAGGTCTTTCCATCTGTCAATTTGCTCCGCCATCCAATTGAAGGCCTGAATGTAGTTAACCTTGATTAGCATCGCTGCTTTACCAGTAAAGCCCATTACAACCAATATGTAACCATCTTTTGTTAGATTGAACATCGGTTGTACATCGCCATTTTTATCAATGAAATCAGCCTCCTCAAAATTGAGGGCGGCAAAATTATCAGGACACTCATCTCTAACTTGGCGAATCTTTCTTAAAACGTTGTCATGACGCTTGCCAAAATATGAGGCTATTTTGAGACTGGTTGTCACTACCTTATCTTGTACGGCTGTTACCATCTCTTGAAAATCGAATGGAGGGATAACGGTTACTTCTTTCATGGGTTAGTTCCTTTTAGAGATAAACCTTGCGCTCAGGAATAACCAGCCCAAAGAGGGTTAACCAGACCACTGCCGGTATTCCTCAAGGCTTATCCTGAAAGGTTCTTTGGTATTTATGCGTCGAGCGGGACGCGGTGAAATGCAGATACAAAAATGCCACCCGTGTTAACTGATGGCATGGGGGATTCCTTTAACCACTCAAGGGAATGGGTAAAGAAATATTGGCTTTAGTTTCAGAGAGTAACTAATTGTTCAGTATTATTCGCTTGTTGTTGGGTGGAGATGGGTTTATTAGGTTTACTCGTCTTTGTGATAATAACGTTGTAAAAGATGTGGAGAATGATTATGAAAAAATATCTTCTTCTTTGCCTAGTAGCAGGCACGACTCTTTTAGCTTCAATGCAGACTTATGCTAATTTCTGCTTACCTCTTGCTCTATCACCCATATTATATGCAGAGTGTACAGCTGCCTGTCTTTTGTTAAATTCGGATAACACGACTCAATACTGTTTATAATAACAATCAAGCAGGAGACAGGATGGCTCCTGCAACCCCAGTATCACTTACTCTGAGGTTCTCCAATAAACTGAACGGCCTCTGGAGACTGTTTCTTGTCCTGCCAGTGATCTTCTATCGCTTCACTCATGCGTCGCATCCAGTCCGCGAGTCTTAACGCCGCTTCTTTCTCTGACTCCAGTCTCGGAAAGTTTTCAAATTCCATTTTTGCAGTGTATTCACCGAATTGGTCTTTGTTAATGAGGAGTGTTTGGTCAAGAATTGTTTCTAAATTGTCATGCAATACATAGTATTTACTGAGCTGCGTTCGCTCGGTTCTGTCTTTCTCAAAGTAGACCAGATCAACTTCTGTTCTCATTTCTTCACCTCATAACATTCAGTATTAACGTAATCCTGCAAATATCTTAATTTTGCGAGGTCGTTGATGATGTCTTCTCGGATATCGAGAACAGTTGATCCAGTTTCTCCAGAGAGTTCGACGGTGGTTGCATCGACCATGCTGCGGGAGGAAGTGGTTTCAGGCACGGGACAGATGGCTTTGATGCGCAACTTGCGACGGCCAGCGGCAACATCAGCCCTAAGAGTATCAATTTCAGATTTGGCATTGTCGAGTTCCTGAGTGTGCTTGGTGTCCATCTCATGCAGCATATCAATGTGCGTGTTCTGGTAGTTTAGGGTGTCGGTCAGTTGCTGGATTTCAGTTGCCTGACGCCCATTAGCCTCTTTCTGTTTCTCATACTCAGTACTGTAATGGTAGCTTCCGAATGAGGTTATGCCTGTAGTAACAAACAGAACAATGATCGTGTAGTGGGTCAGTGTGAGTTTCATGACAAAAACATCTGTTGTTCAGATGCCCTACGCCGAGTCAGGCCGTTCATCACCTTACCAGCCGCCTTATTCCATCGGGGAAATTCTGCCGCTGCGCCTGCATAATCACCGGCATTGATTTTCTTTAGCAAAGTAGAACCGGAGAAATTGCCGGTACCACAATTGAAGATAAAGGAGCACAAGGCATCAAACTGACCTTGAGTCAGTGGCACCTTAACCAATCGCTCCAGTGTGGCGTAAGCGGGTATGAGGTCATCATGCAAGAAAGCTTCGGCCTGCTGCTCTGTGATTACTTGACCGGGCTTCACATCTTTCGTATGGCCATAACCAATCGTCCACGGGATGCCACCTGTTGCCGGGTCAGGGTAGGCTTTCAGTTTCAGGCCTTCCCATTGCTGAATGAATTCCAGTCCTTTATTGCTGATTTTCATCAGAGGATACCCCCGCTCTTTTCTCTGCCGCCTTACGCAGCAATTGACCGATGAAGTCTGTACCGAGATAGCCAATCACCACACTGCCGATGTAGGCCAGGTCAGGATTCAGACCCATGAAATTTAATACGTCACGAATGAACCAGGCGAACATGGCACACATAAAAGCGTCGATTGAAACCTTTACCCAGCCGCCACCGTTATAGCGACCGCGAAAAAATGCCATCGTTCCGGCAAGAGTTGCCCAAATGCCTTGCTCTCTTACCGATATGAGCCACTCTCCGAGGTGTACCCATACATCAGGATTCTCTTTCATCTTCATATTCCACCCCATTTGAACAATGGGCGTCCGTGGGGTGAGCTATGGTCGCCCCTGTGAGTTGAGTTAATAGGAGATGCCGCCCCGAACTGGCGACGGCAGATACGCAATGCGTAACATTTAGCAGGTATTACCCTGCATGGTTTTTTTGAGTTAAATTGTGATCCTGCCAATTTATGAGAGTTTGCTGTCGGCTGGAATAGGTAACCCAGCAACCCACCCAACACTTACACGGCAGTTGGCAGCCTAAAAGAAAAAAGGCCACCTAAGCGACCTTCGATAATTTGGTGGAACCTCTCGGAATCGAACCGAGTCCTGATGCTCTTCAGGCATCCGCGCGAACCCTCTACGCCAAAGTTCCAGATACAGGAAAGGCCACACCGAAGTGCAGCCTTGGATTTGAACTAGTCGGTCTCACCGACAGGTTGAGTTATCCATGGGGATCAAGGTGCTGCTCATGTCACCAGAAATCACATTTAACACATTGATTTAACAGTGATATAAGGTGTTGTCCGACCCCGATCAATTATCCGGTATTGATAAATTAATCATCGAGGATTAAATTAGTGAGGTTAATTTTTAATCACTGAGGTTTATCATGAACACGAACGCATACACCCTGATTGGACGCGCTATCTGTCAGTTATTGGATGACAATACGCCGATTTATAAAACGACTATCGGTGAGGCGATGTCGGATATTTTTAACGCCGAATATCGCGGCGTCTATGATGAACACTGCGAGGCATTCAACGATGCGCTGAAATTACTGATGAATAAAAATGAAAATTGACTACGAGTAGATATGAAAAAGCCCCACTTGATTTAGTGAGGCTTAACTGCTTTTCGGTTTTACTGCCCGAGCATAACATAAAACATATAGTTTTTAGGCGCGTTTGTCAAATATTTTTCTCCTTATTTATTATTTTATAGAATTAATTACTATTTCTTTCTGACATAATGGAATAAATCATATCCTCAGCAGCCTTGTTAGCCCACCTGATACGCCTTTTGGCAGAATCAATATCAATACCCGTCTTATGAGAAAGCGCTTCTAAAATGTTTTGCGAGCTTTTGCACTTCTTGTATCGTTTAATAACTACATCGCGAATTGGATTATCAATAGTGAATATTTCGGTCATGCATTTCTCAACAAACTCGGCGTCATCTTTTTCTTTGGCGAGGCGAAGTGCACCGAGTGTTGACTGATGAGGCATAATGACTTCTTTCACTTTTTCCAGTAATTCTTTTCCGGTGTAGCCTAACTTCGCATAATTGATCATAACCAGTTTAATTGCGGTAGTCGTTCCATCATCCCACGTATCCCTCACCATCAGGCGGCCAATGACATTGATATTCCCACCATCCGGCAAATCATCCCCCTGATTATCAGCCCCCCATAGCATCAGCATGTATCGTACCCATGTGCGATCAGATGGCGTAATTTTTCCCACTCCTTTGCACCATTTCTGACGGAGTTGATTTTCAGACCGAAAATAGGCCAAATCCGTAAAATCTCCCTTTTTCATCTCACCTCCGGCAATACTGTGTGTTGTTGTTTTACCCTGTTGACTAATCGCCGTATCGCCCCACGCGTAACATCAAATTTATTGGCCACGCTCCGCTGTGACAGACCAGAGGCCAGTAAGCCGATGAT